>JBBTDR010000262.1:0-2179 GCA_038042665.1 Nitrospinota bacterium | reverse complement strand
TCGCGGCCCAAGACCTCCCTCCCCCTGCCCCCTCCCGGAGGGAGGGGGTGACACCGAGGCGGCCCCTACCGCCAACTTCCCAACAGCCGGGCGGCGGTGCCCCCGAGAATCTTCTCCTCGTCCTGTTTGGCGAGCCCCAGCCCCCGCACGTGGGCGGCGACGGCGGCGGGCTCCTGCTCGGGCCACCAGGAGCCGAGCACCATCCGGTCCGCCCCGGCCTCCTCCACCGCCCGGCGGAGCCAGCTCGAGGGCGCCACCCCCACCTCGATGACGAGGTTGGGGCACTCCCTGAGGGCGGCCAGGTAGTCGGGCCAGAAGGCCCAGGTCCAGCACCGGCTCATGACGAGGGGCCGGTCCGGCAGGGCGTCCGCCACGATGCAGTCGCTGTACACCGCCCCCCCCAGGGTGGGCAGGTGGCCCTCGTGCTCGATGGAGAAGAGCATCCCCCGCTCCCGGCACTTTTGCGCGATGGGCACGTAGAAGCGCTCGATGAGCCCGGTGCCGGGCGTGAAGCCCCAGGAGGTGAAGATGCGCACCCCGCGCAGCCCCAGGCCGGCGATGCGGTCGGTCTCCTCCGGCCCGTCGTAGTGGTTGAGGCTCCCCCAGCCGAAGAGGCGGTCCGGGTGGGCCCGGCAGGCGGCGGCCACCCGCTCGTTCGCCTCCCGCCAGTTGAAGCGCTGGACGGCCTCGAAGGGCATGAGGCCCGCGCGCTCGACCCCCGCCCGGTCCATCGCGCGCAGGATCTCGCCGGCCTCCCGGCCTTGCGGGAGGTGAGGATGCCGGAGGCAGACCGCCGTGTCGACGATCACCCTCGGCCCCCCTCCGCCGGCTCGAGGCCCAGGAGGCGGAGGATGTTGCCGCCCAGGATCAGGCCCTTCTCCTCCCGGCCGATGTCCAGGGACTCGATCAGGGTCTTGCAGGCGATGGGGTGGCTGGTGGGGTTGTCCGAGCCGTAGAGGAGGCGCCGGGGCCCCACGGCGGCGAGGGCGTTGCGCAGGGGGCCCCCGTGGTTCATCGAGGTGTCGATCCAGATGTTCGGGTGCTTCATCGCCACGTAGCAGGCGTCGGCGAACATGGCGTGGCCGATGTGGCCGAGGATGATGTCCACATCGGGGAAGTCCCGGGCGAGGCCGGCGAAGAGGATGGGGCCGCTGTAGGGAGCGTGGCCCGCGTGGATGAAGATGGGCACCCGGTGCTCCCGGCATCGCTCCAGGATGGGATAGACGTACTCCCGGCTGTCCGCCGGGTGGCAGTCCGAGACGGGGTGGAGCTTGAGCCCCAGGTGGCCCATCTGGGTGAGCGCCTCGTCCGCGTGGCGCAGGCACGCCTCGACCCCGTGCATGGGGGGATGGAGGTAGGCGAAGCACATGAAGCGGTCGGGCCGCTGGGCCGCGATCTCGGCGGCCTCGGCGTTGCCCCGGCGATAGTCCCCCCCGTAGAGGGCCGAGAGGTCGATGAGGATGCTCTGGTCCACCCCGGCCTCGTCCATCCCCCGGAGCACCTCCTCGGCCCCGGTCTTGTGGCGGTGGCCGTAGTTCAGGTTGATGTGGGCGTGGTGGTCGATGACTGGCGGCATGGGGCCTCCCGCCCGGCGGCCGGCGGGGCCGCGCCAAGCTCCGGGGGAACCGCGGGGATGATGGTGGGAATACTATAGCGGCCCGCGCGTTAAGGGGAAAGGAGCGCGGGCCGTTGCCCGGAGCTTCCCCATCGGCTAGCCTGGGGGCCGCGGCTTCCATGACCCGGAGGGGGAGTGAAGGCTCGGGTGGAGGAAGGCGGCCCCCGCCTCCGCCCCCGGGCAAGGATGGGGGAATCCATGTCCTGGCTGCGCGAGAGCCTCCAGCGCAAGCTCCTGCTCCTGGTCCTCGTCCTGCTGGGGCTGGGCTTCGGCGCCTCCGCCTTCATCACCTTCGAGGCCGAGCGGCGGACCCTCTTCGGCCAGATGACCGAGCGCGCCTCCATCATCGCCGGGACCATCCACAAGAGCATCCGCAGCAACATGCTGGGCGGGCGGCCCGACATCGCCCGCTCCCTCCTCGAGGAGCTCAAGCGCACCGAGGGGGTGAAAGCCCTCCAGGTCTTCCGCACCGACGGCTCCGAGGCCTTCACCGACCTGCGCACGCTCGATAAGGTGAGCGAGAAGCAGATCCCGCTGGACCCACGGGTGGTGCGCAGCATCCGC
>JBBTDR010000261.1:0-8007 GCA_038042665.1 Nitrospinota bacterium | reverse complement strand
GGGGCGCCCCCCCCCCGGGGGGGGGGGTGGGGGGGCGGGAAGGCCTGGCGCGCCCCCACCCCAACCCTCCCCTGGAGGGGGGAGGGAGCATGGCTCTGGCATCCGCGGGGTGTACGGCGTGGTGAGAATCCGCTCGGCCAACCGCCCCCTCCGGCGGGGGTTCTTTATTCCAGCCCCAAGGAAAGGGATTTTCTTTTCCCCGCCGTCGTGGATATAATTTCCCCCGGGGGGGTTGGTCTTTCCGGGGCTTGGTTTATCAGGGAGGGGGGGTACCGTGTTCCCCGTCGGCTCTTCCGTCCAGATCATCGGGTACTTGGACAAGCGGAAGCTGAGCTCCCGCATCATCGGCTGGAGCGAGGGGATATTCGTCGTCATCGAGCACCCCCTCCTCCAGGGGGAGCTGGCTCTCCTGCCCAAGGACGCCGCCGTGGTCTGCCGGGGGACGGTGGACGGCCGGACCTACGCCTTCAAGTCCCACGTCCTCCACGTGATGATCCAGCCCTTCAATTATCTCTTCCTGAGGTACCCGCGGGACATCCAGGAGATCACGGCGCGGCAGGGCCTGTGGGTGGACATCAAGGCCTCCGCCCAGATTATTCTCTCCAGCCAGGACGCGCCCGCTCCTCCGGCCGGCGCGAAGGAAGTCGCCGGGGTGGTTCACAATGTGAGCACCGGCGGGTGCGTGATCTCCCTCCCCAAGGAGACGGACCTCAAGGGCGTCGCCTGCGCGTTCCTGACCTTCGGCCTGCCCAACGGCTCGAAGGTGAACCAGTTGAAGGGGACTGTGCCCGCGGACCTCCCGCCGGACGGAGAGGGCGGGCTGGAGCTTCACTTCGAGGAGGGCGATCCCAACGGCTCGCCCCTTTTCGAATTCCTCCTTTTGGCCAGCAAGATTCTGTCGCCGAGCGCGGGGTCATAGAGTCCTTTCCTCCGGTTTTCTCCGAGAAGCAATTTCGGGCCTGCGTCTCCCCGCCCCGCTTCCGAGAGGGGCGGGGGAGGCCCTGTATTCTGATCTGGAGCGCGTGAGATGAACGGCTGCGTCCATTGCGGCGGAGAGAACCGCCCCGAGGCCCTCTATTGCCGCCATTGCGGGCAGGGGCTCGGGGCGGCGTGCCCGGCCTGCCAGACGGTGAATCTGCGCGGCGCGGTTTTCTGCGACCGTTGCGGGAGCCCCCTGGCCGAGGGAGACCCCCGCTCCGCCGCCTCCCTGGGTGACGTGAAGCCTGAGCCCGCGCCCGCCGTCCCCCCCGGCGGGGGGAAGGGCGGGGCCTCCTACACCCCCAGGCATCTGCGCGCCTTCATGGAGCCGGACGGCGGCATCCGGGGGGAGCGCAAGGAGGTCATCGTCCTCTTCGCCGACGTGAGCGGCTTCACCAGCTTCTCCGAGGAGATCGATCCCGAGGAGGTGCACCGCGTCATGAACGGCTGCTTCGAGATCCTGACCTCGGAGGTCCACCGCTTCGGCGGGACCGTGAACCAATACACCGGCGACGGCATCATGGCCCTCTTCGGCGCTCCCCGGGCGCTGGAGAGCGCCCCGCGCGACAGCATCCGGGCCGCCCTCAACATGCAGGAGAAGCTCAAGGACTATGGCGCGCGCCTGGCGGCCGAGCGCGGGATCCGCTTCGGGGTGCGGATGGGCCTCAACGCCGGCGAGGTGGTGATCGGCGCCATCGGGGATGCCCTCCGGATGGACTACACCGCCATGGGGGACACCACCAACGTGGCCGCCCGCCTCCAGGCGGACGCTCCCCCGGGCGAGATCCTCGTGAGCGAAGGCTTGTTCCGCCTGACGCGGGACTGGTTCCGGTTCGAGGATTTGGGCGATCGGCTCTACAAGGGCAAGTCCAAGCCCATCCGGGTGTACCGCGTCCAGGGGCGCGGGAAGATCAACACACGCATCGAGGCGGCCGCGCTGAGGGGCCTCGCCAGGCTGCGGGAGCGGGAAGAGGTGATGGAAACCCTGCTCCAGCTCTACGGCGAGGTCCGCGAGGGCCGGGGGCAGATCGTGGCCTTGTCGGGCGAGGCGGGCATCGGCAAGAGCCGGGTCGTCTATGAGCTGAAGGAAGTCCTCAAGCGCGAGCAGAACGGGCTGCCGCTGTGCCTCTCCGCGAACGCCAACCACTACGACCGCTTCGCCCCCCTGTCGTTGCTGAGGCGGATACTCAAGGCCTACGCCAAGGCGGTGGCGATCTACTGCCCGGTCAACTTGGCCGGAGAGGGGGGAGACAATCTCTGGATGGAGGTGATCGAGGCCCGGGTCGCCCAGCTTTTCCCGGAGAGCGGGGATCTCCCCTCGATCCGGCGCGTCCTCCGGCGGACCGACGGGGATGGGGGGACCGACTCCGCCGGGCTCCAGCAGGGCCTCGAGGACATCCGCGCCCTGTTCATCCGGGAGGCCCAGGAGCGCCCGGTCGTGCTCGCGGTGGACAACATGCGGGATGCCGAGCCCTCCTCCCTGGAATTCCTCGATCAGCTGGCCGGCCGGACCGTGGGCTCGCGGATCCTGTTCATCCCGGTCCACCGGCCGGGCTTCGACAATCCCTGGGCCGCCCGGAGCAACTTCCAGCAGATCACCCTCCAGCCGCTGTCCCGGCAGGCCAGCGAGGAGATGGTCCGCGAGCTCCTGGGGCAGCCTCCCTCGCCCGAGCTGGTGGAGGCCGTGCTCTCCCGGGCCCAGGGGAATCCTTTCTTCATCGAGGAGCTGGTGCGGGGATGCCGGGAGTCCGGAGCGGTCACGAACGAGGGGGGGCGCTGGCGGCTGCGCAAGCCGGGAGTCGAGATCTCCCTTCCGCGGACCATTCAGGACGTGGTGCTCGCCCGGCTCGACGCCCTGCCGCACCGGCTGCGGGAGGTCCTGCAGGCGGCATCCGTCATCGGGATCCGCTTCGATTGCGATCTGCTCCTGGGGGTCATGGGGGAGGTGCCGGATCTGGAGGCGCGCCTGGGCGAGCTCCAGGAGATGGAGATCCTCTACTCCTCCGACGGGAGGTCCCACGGGGAGTGGCGCTTCGCCAGCCGCATACTCCAGGAGATGGCCTACAAGGAGATGCTCCGGGGCCAGCGGGCCGTTCTCCACGAGCGGGTGGGGCTGACCATCGAGGGCCAGGGGCCGGCCTCGATCGAGGAGAACCTCGATCGTCTGGCCTCCCACTTCCAGCGCAGCGACAGCCTGGAGCGCGCGGCCCACTACCTCATCCGCGCCGGCCGGCGGGCCTACGCCCTCTTGGCCCTCCCGCTGGCCGCGTCCCGGCTGGAGCAGGGCCTCATCTTCCTGGAGTCGCTCGGGGAGAAGGATTCGGCAGGGGTCCTCGCCGAGCGGATCCGCGTGCGCGGGGAGCTGGCCCTGGCTCTCCTGGGCCTGGGCGCGGACGAGCGGCGCCTGGAGAGCCTGCTCTCGGAGATGCGCGCGATGGCCGAGGGCGCGGGGGACGGGACGCAGGTCGCGATGGCGGACATCCACATGTGCACCCTCCGCTTCCGCCAGGGGGTCCAGGGCGCCGTGGTCGAGTCGGCCCAGCGGGCCATCCGGACGGCCGAGCGGGCGGGCGCCTGGGAGCCGCTGTTCCGGGGCCATGCCGCCCTGGCCTCCGCCTACCGGCTGATGGGCCGGGGCCGCGAGTCGATCCAGGAGAGCCAGCGGGCGATCGCGATTTACGGGCGTCAGGTGGACGCGGGCGGGCGCCCCGGCCCCGAGCTCCAGGGGGCCTATGTCGAGGCCCTGGCCACCCTCGCCTCAACCCATGCCGTCATGGGAGAGGTCGGGGAGGCGGAGGCGTGGTTCGCCCGGGCCCGCGAGGCGGCGGGCGCCGGCCGGATGTCGCCGGCCCTGGGGCTGGTGCGCTACTTCGAGAACTTCCTCTGGATGGTCCAGGGGCGGTGGGCGGAGTCGGAGAGGGCGATGGCCGCTCTCCTCGATGAGGTGGGGAAATTCAAGTTCCCCTTCGCGCGCTCGGGAATCGCGCTCTGGCTGGGGCGGGCGAAGATACATCTGGGCCGGGCCGAGGAGGGCCTCCGGCTAGTGGAGGAGGCGTCGGCGGAGCGGGAGCGGATCGGCCAGCGTCTTCTCTTGAGCATGAACCACATCGCCCGGGCCGAGGGGCTGCGCTCCCTCGGACGGCGGGAGGAGGCCCTCGCGGCCACACGCGACGCCCGGGAGGCGGCCCGGGGCGCGGGAGAAGAAGCCACGGGGCTGCTCGCGCGGGAGCGGGAGGCGCGCATCCTGTGCGAGATGGCGGAGCCCGGCGGACTGCGCCCCCGGGCCGAAAGCTACGAGGAGGTTCTCGGGCAGCTGGAGCGGTTGGGCATGCGTCCCGAGTGGGCCCGGGGGCGCAAGAGGCTCGCCGCCTGGCTGGGGCGCTTGGGAGAGGAGGCCCGCGCCGAAGCGATGGGCCGGGAGGCCCGGCAGTATCTGGCCTCGATCGGCGCCCTCGATGCCGAGGCGGAGCTGGCCTCGGTCTCCTGGGAGGCGGGGAGACCCTCCGGGGTGGCGGCTGAGTCCAAGTAGGGGTTCCGCCCTGGATGTAGGGGGGGGGCCCTGCCAAGCCGGGGGCCGTTCCACCCCGGACGGATTCTTGACGACCTCATGCGGAAATGGCGTGGACTGGCCGGGTGAGAGGAGTCTCGCATCCCGTGGGAACCGAAGGCCCCCGCAAGCGTGTTTTCCCTTATGTGCCGGTCTTTTTCTTGTCGCGGGGGCTTGTTTCCAGGCACGGATTGGAGTAAAACCTTATCTCAGAATGAGATAAGGGATTTTGAACGCTGCGGCCCCCGTCCCCGCCCGAACGTGGCCGGGGGCGGATGTGGCCGATGTTGCGAGATGAGTGGTCTTCGTCACACTTTCCCGCCCCATTCGGCACTCTCTTTGCTGGAACCAAGCGTGTGGACGATATTCTGTCCAGGAGGGGCCGCCCGGGTGCGGCCTGGGCAGCGGACGGCCGCAGGCGAGACGGCAGTCCTGATCCCGCAAGCCTGGCCCCCTCGAGGGCCCGGCCCGCTCGATCGGATGGCCAGAGGTCCGGGCGGCGAGGGCCGGGACCGTTCGCATGACACCAGGGGTCGGACATTGAGATCATGAAAAAGCCAGCGCCTGTCCGCAGGGGTCCGGGGAGGGGTTCCATGAGGGAACGCGCCGGGACTGGCTCGAAGTCCGGCCGGCTCTCCTCCCCGCCCGGGTCCGAGAAGGGCGATCTCTTCACCCTTCTCGTCGAGAGCTGCCCCGATGCCCTCCTCGCGGTGGATCAGCGCGGCTTCGTCCGCTACATGAACCTCGCCGCCGAGCGGCTCCTCGGCAAGAGCGCCGAGGACGCCACCGGCCGGCCCTTCGCCTTCCCCATCGACACCCAGCGGCCCCAGGAGGTCACCGTCTCCGGGACCGGCGGCGACTTCAAGGTGGCCGAGGTCCTGGCGGAGGAGACGGTCTGGGGCGGGGAGAAGTTTTTCGTCGTCAGCCTGCGCGACGTCACCCGCAACGTCCGGATGCGCGAACAGCTGCGGGCGCTGTCGGACGTCGACCCCCTCACCGGCCTGCTCAACCGCCGCGGCTTCTTCGACGCCGCCCAGCGGCAGCTGAACCTGGCCCACCGCACCAAGCGCGACATGACCTTCCTCTTCGTCGACGTGGACGGCCTCAAGCGGATCAACGACACCCACGGCCACTTGGAGGGGGACGAGTGCCTCATCGCCGTGGCCAACATCCTCCGCCGGACCTTCCGCCAGCCGGACATCCTCAGCCGCTACGGCGGCGACGAGTTCGCCATCCTGGCCATCGAGGCAAAGGAAAGGGGATCGAAGAAGTTCATCGACCGCCTGGAGAAGAACCTCGCGGCCCACAACGCCCGCCGCCGGCCCGACAAGCGCCTCTCCTTCAGCCTGGGGCTGGCCTACTATGACCCCTCCTCGCCCGCCAACGTCGAGCAGCTCATCGAGAGGGCGGACGATCGGATGTACCGCCAGAAGAGCGTGAAGCGCCGCCGGGGCGCCCCGGTCCGCTAGCGCTTCCCCTTTCCCCGGGAAGCCCGTTTTGCCGGCCTATGTCTTCACCCGCCGGTCCGCCAGCCGCAGCATCGCCCCCGCGAGCGCCTCCGTCCCCTGGACCAGATGCCGGAAGTGGGTGAACTCCTCCGGCGTGTGGGAGAGCCCCTTCACCGAGGGGATGAAGATCATCCCCATCGGGCAGAGCTTGGCCATGCGGCAGGCGTCGTGCACCCCCCCGCTGGGGAGGGTGAGCCAGCGGTTGCCCGCCGCCTCCGCCCCCCGGATGAGGGCCCGGCGCACCACCGGCGAGGTGGGGCAGGGGGAGAGGATGGAGACCCCGGCCAGCCGCCCGGCCACCCGCCGCGCGCGGCGGAGGCGCCCAAGCTCCCGGCGCATCCGCTCCAGCATCCGCTTCAGGGTGGGCGCGGTCCGGGCGCGCAGGTCGAAGGCGAGGACCGCCCCGCCCGGGACGATGGAGATCCAGCCCGGCCGCACGGCCACCTCGCCGAAGGTGAGGGTGACGCGCTCCCGCGCGGAGGCCCGGCGCACGGCGCGCTCCATCTCGACCATGAACTCCGCCGCCGCCATCGCCGCGTCCCGGCGGTAGGGCATGGGCTGGCCGCCCGAGTGGGCGGCCACCCCCTCGAAGAGCACCTTCCCGCGCGCGTAGCCCACCACCCGGTCCACGATGCCGATGGGCACCCGCTCGGCCTCGAGCACGGGGCCCTGCTCGATGTGGAGCTCGATGAAGGCCTTGAGCGAGCCCTTGGGCCGCACGCAGGAGGCCGCCCGGGCGGGGCGGCCGCCCGCCGCCGCCACCGCCTCGTACATGGACTTCCCGGTGGGGGGGTGGATCGCCCTCCGCATCTCCCGGGGCCCCACCACCCCCGCCATCACGCTGCTCCCGAACACCGTCATCCCGCAGGCGGACTCCTCCCCCACGAAGGCCGCCACCTCGAGGGGATGATCGTGGGGCGCCCCGCTCTCCCCGATCCGCCGCACCGCCTCCAGGGCGGCCAGCACCCCCGCCGGGCCGTCGAAGCGCCCGCCCGGATTCTGGCTGTCGAGGTGCGAGCCCGCCATCACGGCGGGGAGGCCCCGCACCCGGCCCTCCTTGCGGCCGGTGAGATTGCCCACCGCGTCCACCCGCGTCTGGAGGCCCGCCTCCCGCATCCAGCGGCGCACCAGCTCCCGGACCTTGTTGTACGCCGGGGTGAGGGCGATGCGCGCCAGGCCGGTCTCGCCGAAGCGCCCGATGGCGGCCTGGGCGCCGAACTCGCGCTGCATCCGGGCGCGGTTGGCCCGGAGGGGGGGGAGGGGCTGCGCGGCCATCCGGTCTCTCCTCAAGGATGCGTCTAGAACAGCTCGCCGGGGACGGGGACCTCGGCGTAGTCCCCGGGCCGGAGGGGGCGGTCGGGCTCGATCCCCAGCATCCCGAAGTAGTGGTAGGTCTGCCGCAGGTGCTGGACGGCGTGGCCGAGCGCCATCTCCATGAGGAGGTGGACCGAGATGGGCCCCATGTAGCTCTCCACCTCCTTGGCCAGCCGCTCGGGGGTCTTGCCGATGAAGTCCTCGAGCCTGGCCTCCAGCATGTCCCCGTAGGCGCAGATGTCCTCGGCGGTCCGGTACTTCTCCGCCAGCGCCTCGTAGCGCCGCACCATCTCCTCGGTGTAGCCCCCCGTCTCCCACGCCTCGATGCAGAGGTCGGGGCGCTCGAAGATGTGCCAGGTGAGCTGGCGCAGGGTGCGCTGGCGGCCCGGGGAGACCCAGCCGAGCTTCTCGTTGGGGATCTGCCGCACCGCGCGGCGCGCCGCCTCGAACACCCGCCGGTAGTGCGCGAGGAGCTTCTCCGGCGGGAGGGGCCCCTTGGCCGCCTCCCCGATGCCGAAGGCGGCCTTGAGCTCGGCGATGTTGAAGCCCACCACCACCCGGTCCCCCCGTACCGAGACGGGGAGAGTCTTGATGCCCAGCGCCCGCAGCTCCGCCTGCGAGGCGGGGTCGTTCGAGCAGTCGCGGTTGATGACCGGCACC
>JBBTDR010000260.1:0-4380 GCA_038042665.1 Nitrospinota bacterium | reverse complement strand
CCGGAGAGGAAGAAGGCCTTGGTGCTTGAGTCCTCGGCGAGCTTCTGCTTCGCCACGAACTCCCTCACCTCATCGAGTTTCCCCTGGTCCACCGAGACGGCCACGACGTCCAGCCCCCGGTCCTTGTACTCCTGGTAGAGCCGCTCCATGGCGGGCATCTCCCGCACGCAGGGCGGGCACCAGGTGGCCCAGAAGTTGAGGAGCACCACCCTCCCCCCGTGCTGGGAGAGGGTGCGGTTCCCGCCCTCGGGGGTGCGCAGGAAGAAGTCCGGCGCCGCCGCGCGCTGGGGCTGGGAGAGCATGGACATCCGGGCGAACACGTCGAGGGCGGCGGGGGAGAGTCTCTCCGCCGGCCCGGGGCGGAGGAGGGAGAGGACCTTCTCCGGGTCCCGCGCCCCCCAGAGCAGGAGGGAGGCGAGGAGGACCAGGGCCGCGAGGCCGAGCCCGCCCCGCCACCGGAACCTCCGGGCGCGGCCCGCGTCCAGGCCCTCGATGTGCCCGGCCAGGATCATCTTGGGCTGAAAAGCCATCGCCCCACCGTCCTCCAGAATGGCGGCGTCACTTCCCGAACTCGTCCAGCTCCCGCCGCAGGCGCTCCTCCAGGGGGTCCTTGGGCTCAGCCTTGGCCCGGCCCGCCGCCCGGGTCTCTCCCTTCCGCTCGCGCTGGGTCCAGGCGCGCACCATCACGAACACCACCCCGAAGCCCCCGAGGAGCCCCGCGAAGGGCAAGAGCCACGCCGTGAGGAAGAAGCCCTCGGCGGGCGGCGTGGGGAGCACCGAGGGGCCATAGACCTCGACGAAGTAGCGGACGATCTGCTCCTTGGTCTCCCCGGCGTTCACCTTGCGGCGCACCAGCTCCCGCAGCTGGGCCCCCTCGGCGCTCGGGCAGTCGTGCAGGAGCTTGCCCGGGCAGACGGGGCTCATGATGGCGCCCGACACCTCGTCCAGGGTGGTCTTGGGCTCGGGGGCGGCCTGGGCCCGGGCGCCGGAGGCGAAGAGGAGGAGCGCCAGGGCCACGGAGGAAGCCAGGAGGAGGGCCCGCGGGATTCTCATCGCCTTCCCTCGCGCGGCGCCTGGGCGCCCCCGAGCTGGCGGCGCAGGCGGGAGCGGCGCTCCCACAGCGTCCACCCATAATACCCCAAAGCGATCAGCGTGACGGCATAGGCCGCGACGACGTAGCCCACCTCAGCCCTCCACCCCCGCGCGGGCGGCCTCGGCCTGCATCTGGAGGCGCTCGATGGCGGCCCGCTTCCGGACGAAGTAGAAGAACAGCAGGGTGAAGGCCAGCAGGCAGCTCCACAGGGCGAGGTGCATCGAGGGCGGCAGATCGCGCATCCCCCCCGAGCGGAGGACCACGGGCCCCGGATGCAGGGTGCGCCACCAGAGGACCGAGAGGTGGGTGATGGGCACGTCCAGGAAGCCCACGATGCCCAGCACGGCGCAGAAGCGGGCCCGCGGCTCGGGGTCGGTCATGTAGGCCCGGAGCATGAGGTAGCCCACGTAGATGAGCCACAGGATGAGGGAGGTGGTGAGCCTCGGGTCCCAGGTCCACCACACCCCCCAGATGGGCCGGGCCCAGATGGGGCCGGTGATGAGCACCAGGGTGGCGAACACCACCCCCGCCTCGGCGCAGGCGTGGGCCCGGATGTCGTCCCGCTCCCTCCGCCAGATGAGGTAGCGGACGGAGAAGACGAACACCAGGAAAAACGCGAAAAACGCGATCCAGGCGGCGGGCACGTGGACATAGAAGATGCGCTGGGGCGGGCCCTGGAGGGCGTCCGTCCCGGCGATGTAGAGCCCGGCGTAGACCCCGAAGGCGAGCAGGGCCGCCGCGAGGAGCCCGAGCCAGCGGTCTCCCCCCTCTTCCTGCTGGATGACCCAGTAGGCCACCGCAAGGAAAACAACCAAAAAAACAATCACTTCAATGCCCACCGTGAATTCTCCACCTTAAGAAATCCGGGCGCTGGGCGGCGCCAAACTCCAGGCTGCTCCAGTTCCCGCGGGCCGAGTCGCCGTGCGCGCCAATAACCTTTCAAGGAAATTGAGGTATTTCGTGAAACATATTGATTTCACTCGGCGATAACAAATTCAAACATCAGCGCCGATGCTACCACGAACACCACATCGTACACAACGAGCAGCCTCAGCCAATCCGCCGCCTCCGCCCAGCCCTTCCCCCCCAGGAAGGCCGCCGTCCCCCGGACCGCCGCGATGAGGACGGGCACCAGGAGGGGGAACATCAGCACCGGCAGCAGCACCTCCCGCGTCCGGGTGCGGACGCTCATGGCGGCGAACAAGGTGCCCACCGAGGCGATTCCCACCGTCGCCGCGGCGGCCACCAGGGCCAGCTCCCCGGCCGCCCGCCCCACGGGGGCCCGGTAGAGCACCGCCAGGGCCGCGAAGCCGGCCAGCTCCATGACCCCCATCAGGGCGAGGATGGAGAGCATCTTCCCCAGGAAGAGGGCCGCGGGGTCCGCCGGGCTCAGGCGCATGGCCGCGAAACCCTCGCTCTCCCGCTCCACCCCCATGGACCTCGACAGCCCCACCACCGAGGCGAAGAGGAAGGCCACCCACAGGATGCCCGCCTGGGCCGCCCCCGGCTCCCCGCCCGGCCCGCCCCCGGGCCCGAAGGCGAAGCTGAAGAGCGTCAGCACCAGCAGCGAGAAGACGAGCATCATGACGAGGCTCTCCTTCGCCCGCCGCTCCAGGCGGAGGTCCTTCTCGACGACCGCCCACACCACCTCCAGGAACCGGCTCAGGGCCCGCCCTCCCCCGGCGGGGGGCCGTGCAGGGCCGCGCGGAAGGCCTGGGAGGCCACCTCCGCCGCCGGCACCCGCAGGGCCACCCTCCCCTCCGCGAGCAGCACCGCCTCCCGGGCGATGGCGCGCGCCCGCCCGGGCTCGTGGGTGGTGAAGACGAGGATGCGCCCGCGCCCCTCGGCCGTGTACTCCCCCACCAGGCGCTCCAGGCGGTCCGCCGCCCGCACGTCCAATCCGGCGAAGGGCTCATCCAGGAAGAGGATGTCCGGCCCGTGCAGCAGCGCCCGCGAGAGGGCGGCGCGCTGGCGCAGCCCCTGGCTCAGGGAGCGGATGGGGTCGTCCAGGCGGCTCGAGAGGCCGAGCCACTCGGCCACCTCCCGGATGCGCTCCCCGCGCCTCGCGCGCGCCATCCCGAAGAGCTTGGCCGAGAACTCCAGGTTCTCCTGGAGGGTGAGGGAGGGATAGAGCAGCGGGTCGTGGCCCAGCATCCCGATCCGGCCCCGGTCCCGGGCGGTGATCGGAGCGCCGTCGAGCCGCACCTGGCCCTCGGTGGGGCGAAGCAGCCCGGCGAGCATCTTGAGGAGGGTGGACTTGCCCGCGCCGTTCGCGCCCAGGAGGGCCAGGGAGCTCCCCCAGGGGATGGTCATGCTCACCTCCCGGAGGGCCCAGCGCCACCCGTAGCGGCGGCTCAGGCCGGCGGCCTCGAGCATCCCGCTCACTCGCCCGAGAGCTCGCGCAGGCGGGCGAAGCGGGGGCGCCGCTCCCGCCCGTGCGCCTCAGGCGCGATCTCGCCGAGCGCGAGGCGGTCGTCCAGGGCGGCGATCTGGCGCAGGAGGCTCTCGCGCTCCACCTGGAAGGCCAGCGCCCGGTTGCGCCGCTGCCGCACGAGGAGCCCCACCAGCCCGCCCACGGCGAGGAAGGCCCCCCCCGCCGCGTAGAAGATCCACACCTCGCCCGTCGAGGCCGGGGCCTGGACGTGGAAGCGCACGGTGGCGCCGGGCCGGGTGGCGCCCAGGAAGCGGTTGTAGATCCGCTCCTGGTAGGTGATGGGGTCCTGCGGGTTCAGCCCCTGGGCCGAGGCCTGGACGCGGTCCTTCTCGGCGAGGAGGACGAAATTCCCGCTCCCGTAGGCGAGGGGCTTCTCGATGGTGATCCCGCCGTACTCGTCCGCCAGCCGGTAGAGGTGGACCACCATCTTCCGCCCCGGCGGGACGGGCTCGGTCGAGAGGAGCTCGGCCCCCACCAGCTTGATCTGGCCCTGGTCCAGGCCGTGGGGGGCGGACCCGATCTCGGCGTCCGGGCGGCGGACGTTGCTGCTGCGCGCGAGGGTGAGGCGGAAGGTGGGCGCCCCGTCCTTGGAGACGATGGTCTCCTTCCCCTGGTTGTCGAAATCGAGCAGCTCCATGACCTCGTAGAAGCCCTTCTCCAGCCGCACGAAGATCAGGTGCCGGTCGAGCTTGAGGGCGGAGAGGTCGGTGGTGGTGGGCCCCTCGATCTTGGGCGGGGCGGGCTGGGCCGGGGGGGCGCCCGGGGGCGGGGCGGCGGGCGCGGCGAAGGCGGGCGCGGCCCCGAGCGCGATCGCGCAGGAGAGGATCAGGGCGAGCGGGCGCCCGGGGGCGCC
>JBBTDR010000259.1:0-3098 GCA_038042665.1 Nitrospinota bacterium | reverse complement strand
ATATTCCGGTTGATGTACTCTACCCGCCGGTCCATGGCCCCCGTGCATCCAGCGAGCGTGAGAGTCAAGAGGCAGACAAGCCAGATGCGGAAAATCATTTGGTGTTTCATGGTTGGGTCCGAAGGGTAAAAAGATCACTGTCCGGAGTGGGAACGCTTAGTGTATATTTTTGGGTTGGCCACTTGTAAGAGCCTGAGTGTAATGTAATCTCGCTTGTGTATTCACCAGGTGATAGTTTTACGGCCTTTGGGGAGTTATGCAACAAAAAAAGATCATCGGTAATCACAGCAACTCTATGCCCGTATTTTTCTTTAAAATCTTCACGGTCGCCAGTATATCGGACGGCAATTGGTATTAGCCTTGGAATCCCGTATTCCAGCGTTATTTGATCCTCCCCTCCGCAAACTGGTGCCCTGGTTTGCCATCGGAGAGAACATGTATGTTTTCTGTTATTCCCATAAATGATCGCATCCGCCCAGCAGCGTTCGATGAGTGGGAATTCCCACGGGTAGGGCTTCCTCATTTCTACTTTAATATGTAACCAGACCAAGCCAGCCTCAAAAGCATGGTTCTCCCCCTCGTCTTTGAAGAGAATGGCTGGCCTCTTTTTCCTTGCTTGTAAAATACTCATAGCGATCTCCAAGAAACCACCGAAATATGGAGCCGTAAAGATTATGTGAACCCACTCAAGCATTTCCTTCCCCTCCCCAAGGTTCTGTTTATCAGGAGGGCCATTCTACCACTTGGGGCTCTTTCGTTAAGTGCATAATCACGGTTCGTTCAAATCACCTCACGTCCCCATAAAACCTCGCCAGCCGCTCCGCCGGCACCCCCAGGGCGTAGAGGAGGCTGAGCCCCCACCAGAGCCTGAGGCACTTCCACTCGCCCCAGGCCTCGATGCGGCGCCCGCTCGTGACGGCGGGCTGGCGGATGAGGGCCAGCCCGCCCGCGCGCTTGAGGCGGGTGCAGAGCTCCCAGTCCTCGAAGAGGGGCAGGTCCGCGTAGCCCCCGAGGCGCTCGAAGACGCTCCGCCGCACGAAGATGGCCTGGTCCCCGAGGAAAATGCGCCAGAGCCGGCTGCGGGTGTTGGCGCTCCCGCTGATGAAGCGGCTGAAGCAGCCCCCGCGGTCGAAGCGGTGGCGGAAGCCCCCGCCCACGCAGGCTGGGTCGCGGAGGGCCTCCCGGATGAGGGCGAGCGCCCCCGGGGGGAGCTGGGTGTCGCAGTGGAGGAAGAGGAGGACCTCGCCCCGGGCGAGGGCGGCCCCGGCGTTCATCTGGCGGGCCCGGCCGGGGGGGGAGTGGACGAGGCGGGCGGGGGGCGCGGCGGCCCCGGGGGTGCCGTCCCGGCTTCCGCCGTCGGCCACGATGACCTCGCGCTCCCCCTCCTGGCCCTCCAGCCCCCGGAGGAAGGCCCCCAGCCGCCCGCCCTCGTTCAGCACCGGGACCACGATGGAGATCATCCCGCCTCCGGCTCTCCAGGGCATTCAAATGCTTGGGGTTGCTTCCTCCAGCCGCCGGCCCGTATCATAAGGAGAAGCCGGCGCGGCGGGAATCTTCCCATGATACGGGCCGCCGCGCGTTCGCTCCCGGAGGGGAAGCCTCTCCATGCGCGCGTCTCTCGGGGTCTTCCTGCGGCGGCTCGGCGCCTTGGCGCTCGCGGCCGCCTTCATCTTCTTCTCCCCGAGCCCGGCCGGCGTCGTCCGGGCGGCCGAGGCCCCGCCGTCTTCCTCCCTCGGCGATGCCGCCGCTCTCCTCCTCCTCCGGGAGACGGTGACCCTCCTCGGGGAGAGCTACGTCTCCCTCCCCGACATGCGGAAGGCCTACGCCGAGGGGCTCACCGCCCTCGGGCGCGCGGCGGGCAAGGACCGCGTCGAGGTGACGCGCACCGACCCGCGCACCTTCCGCCTCAGCGCCGGGAAGGAGAGCGTCGAGGTGCGCCTCGAGGGCGGGGCGGGGCCCTCCCTCGAAGGGGTCGAGCGGGCCTACCGCTTCGTCCTGGCCCACGCGGCGGCGGGGAAGCCGGGCATCGAGATCATGTACGAGGCGCTCGCCTCGATGACCTCCTCCCTCGATCCCTACAGCGCCTTCATGCGCCCGGAGCGTTTCCGCGCCCTGCAGGAGGAGACCTCGGGCCGCTACGGGGGGGTCGGGCTGACGGTCTCCCAGCGGGACGGAAAGCTGGTGGTCATCGCCCCGCTTGAGGGCAGCCCCGCCTTCCGCGCCGGGATCGAGGCCGGGGACGAGATCGTCTCGGTCGAGGGGGAGCCCGTGGCGGGCCGGCCCCTCTCGGAGGCCGTGCGCCGCATGCGCGGCCCGGCGGGCACCGGCGTGCGCGTGGGCATCTTCCGCGCGGGATGGACGGCCCCGCGCGAGTTCGTGCTGACCCGCGCCATCGTCCACATCCGCAGCGTGCGGGCCCGCCTCTTCGAGGGAGGGTGGGGCTATATCCGCCTCAGCGCCTTCCACGAGGACACCTCCCGCGAGCTCGACCGCGCCCTCGCGCGCTTCCGGGACTCGAAGACCAAGGGCCTCATCCTCGACCTGCGCAACAACCCCGGCGGCCTCCTCGTCCAATCGGTGCGGGCGGCCGAGCGCTTCCTCCCCGAGGGGAGCATGGTGGTCTTCACCCGGGGCCGCCACCGCGCCCAGACGATGCACTTCCGCACCCACTCGGACGGCCCCTGGCTGCGGCGGCCGCTCGTGGTGCTCATCAACAAGGGCAGCGCCAGCGCCGCGGAGATCGTCGCCGGCGCCTTCCAGGACCTCGACCGGGCCCTGGTGATCGGCCAGACCACCTTCGGGAAGGGATCGGTCCAGACCATCCTACCGCTGAGCCACGGGGCGGGCATCCGCCTGACCACGGCGAGGTACTACACCCCGCTGGGGAGGGAGATCGACCACAAGGGCGTTCCCCCCGACCTGGAGGTCGCCGAGCCGGGCGCTCAGGCGGCGCGCCCCGCCCCGATGCCGGAGTCCCCGGAATGGCCCGAGCCTCTGCCCGCCGAGGGAGTGGACGTCTACCTCGACACCGCCCTCCAGATCTTCCGGGACGCGGGCGGGGAGGGGGACATGGAGGCCCTGCGGCTGGCCGCCCTGCG
>JBBTDR010000258.1:0-2767 GCA_038042665.1 Nitrospinota bacterium | reverse complement strand
AAGATCCAGAGGGCGTCGAGGCCCATCTCCCGGCGCTCCCGCTCGGCGAAGCCCCTCCAGCGGCCCGGCTCGGGGGGGATGGCGCCCCACCCCGCCCCCTCGGCCCGGCGGGCGAGGCGCTCGGCCTCGGAGAGCACCGTCCGCTCGGTCTCGCGGTAGAAGGTCTGGGCCACCTCGAAGGAGCCCTTGAGGGCGCGCTCCACCTTCGAGCTGAAGATGGTGTTGAAGCTCTTGTTGATGAGGCCGCTCGCCAGGAAGAAGAGCACCACCGAGGGCACGAGGGTGAAGCCCACGAAGGCCACGATGAGCTTGACCTGGAGGCGGGAGCCGCCCGGGCCGGTGCGCGCCGCGTAGAACAGGCGGACGAGGTTCCGCACCACCACGAGGGCCAGCGCCATCAGGAGGATGATGTTGAGGTTGACGAGGGCGAAGACGACGACGTTGTTCAGCAGCGGGGTGCCGGGGTCCAGCTCCTTGAAGTAGATCCAGGCCGTCAGGAAGAGGACGGTGAGCCCGATGAGGGCGAGGGTGGCCCGGAGGATGTGCTTGCGGCGCCGGGCGGCGATCTCGTCGTAGCTCAGGGTCGGCGGGTACATCGCTCACATCCCCTTGGGGCCGAAGGCGGGCGAGTAGGCCCAGTCGGTCTTCCGGCCCATGAAGGCCAGGATGTAGTTGAAGGGGAAGGCGAAGTCCACCGAGTTCACCCGGGCGCGCAGCCGCAGGTAGTACTGGCTCTGGGGGTCGAGGTCGCGCACGGGGGCGATGGGCACGCCGTTGATCTCGCGCATCCAGTCGGCCATCTCCTCGCGGCTCTGGGTCACCCGCTGGATGCTCTCATCGGGCTCGCGCAGGACGGTGAAGGTGTAGGCCTTCTTGAGGGCGTCGTACTTCACCTGGTGGACCACCCGGCGGGAGACGACCTCGTTGTCGTAGATGATGCGGCGCGTGCGCACCAGCCCTATCTCGTAGGTGAAGCGGGTGGTCACCCCGCTCTGCATGGCCTCGAGGAGCTCGGGGGAGGAGAACGGGTCGTCGAGCGAGGCGAAGGCCAGGAGCTGACCGCTTTTCTCCACGACGAGCATGTCGCGGATCCGCAGGGCCTGGGCCGGCTCCGGGGCGGGGAGCGCGGGCGCGCCCGGGGCGAGCGCCAGGAGCAGGACCAAGGCTCCCGCCCCCCATCGTCCCAAGCCGCCGAAATTCATTAACTTGGCATCCATCGCTCCTCCAGCCCGCAGGCGGGATTCTAGCCGAAGCGGTCCGGATCCTCAATCGGGATATGGCCGCCTTCGAGCAAGGACTTCAGGCGGTAGAGGGACTCCAGGGCCTGGCGGGGGGTCATCACGTCCGGGGAGAGCCCGCGCAGGGCCTCCTCCACCGGAGAGGGGGGGGCCGCGAAGAGGGGGAGTTGGGGGGCCTCCCCTCGCCCGCTCCTGGGCCGCCCCCGGCTCCCCCGGGGGCCGTTCCCGCCCGCCGCCTCGAAGCCCGCCAGGAGCTCCCGCGCCCGGGCCACCACCTGGGGCGGGAGGCCCGCCAGGCGCCCGACGTGGATGCCGTAGCTGCGGTCGCAGCTCCCCTCGGCGACCTTGCGGAGGAAGACCACCTCGTCCCCCCACTCCCGGACCTCCACCGTGAGGTTCCGCACCCGGGGCAGGCTCTTCGCCAGCTCGGCCAGCTCGTGGTAGTGGGTGGCGAAGAGGGTCCGGGGGCGGCCGCCCCCGGCGTTGTGGAGGTGCTCCACCACCGCCCAGGCGATGCTCACCCCGTCGTAGGTGCTCGTCCCCCGCCCCACCTCGTCGAGCACCACGAAGCTGCGGGAGGTGGCCTCCCGCAGGATGGCGGCGGTCTCCACCATCTCCACCATGAAGGTGCTCTGGCCCTCGAGCAGGCGGTCCTGCGCCCCCACTCGGGTGAACACCCGGTCCACCCGCCCGATGCGGGCCGAGCGCGCGGGCACGAAGCCGCCCATCTGGGCCATGAGGACGATGAGGGCCGACTGGCGCAGGTAGGTGGACTTCCCGGCCATGTTGGGGCCGGTGAGGATGAGGATCTGGCGCTCCTCCCCGATCTCCAGGTCGTTCGGGACGAAGGGGGGCGCGGCGGGGTCGGCCTCCATCACGGGGTGGCGGCCCTCGGCGATGTGGATGGAACCGCTCTCGTCCACCGCGGGGCGCACGTAGCCCCGCTTGTCCGCCACCTCGGCCAGCGAGGCCAGGGCGTCGAGCGCGGCCACCCGGTCCGCCGCGGCGAGGATGCGCTGCGCCTCCGAGCCCGCCCGGGCGCGCAGGCGGCCGAACATCAGGAACTCGAGATCCCGCGCCTTCGCCTCCGCCCCGAGGACCTCCTCCTCGATCTTCTTGAGCTCGGGGGTGATGTAGCGCTCGGCCGAGACCAGCGTCTGCTTGCGGGTGTACTCGATGGGGGCCTGGTCCGAGTGGCGCTTGGAGAGCTCGAGGTAGAAGCCGAACACCTTGTTGAAGCCCACCTTGACCGGGAGCCCCGTGCGCCCGCGCTCGCTGGCCTCGTAGGAGGAGAGCCAGGACTTCCCCTCGCGTGCCGCCCGGCGCAGGCGGTCGAGCTCGGGGCCCACCCCCTCCCGGAACATCCCGCCCTCGCGGATGGTGGCCGGCGGATCGTCCACGAGGGCGGCGCGGAGCTCCCGGGCCAGCTCCTCCAGGGAATCCCACTCGGCGGCCAGCTGGCCCAGGCCGGCGGAGGCGGCCTCGCGCAGCTTCTCCCCGAGCCCCGGGAGCACGCCCAGGGAGGCGCC
>JBBTDR010000257.1:0-3836 GCA_038042665.1 Nitrospinota bacterium | reverse complement strand
GAGGATTCAGCGAGGCGACCGCCCTTCCCCTCCCGCCATAGGACCGACCCCCCCCGGGCCCCCCCTTAACCACGGGGGGGATGGGGGGGTCGCCCCCATGCCCAATCTACCCCCCGGCCGCGCGGAAGCCCTTGCATCAAATTCCCCCACCTTCCGGCGCGCCTTGATCCCCCGCTCCGCCTGGGGGAGGATGTCGCATCCCGACCCCTCTGGAGGAGCGCCCCATGCCCGCCATCCCCCCCATCCCGAAAACCATGCGAGCCGCCGTCACCCGCGGCGCGAACGACGCGCGGATCGAGGAGGTCCCCGTCCCCAGCCACGAGCCCGGCCTCGTGCTCGTGAAGGTGGCCGCCTGCGGCGTCTGCGGCACCGACCTCCACATCCTGGGAGGCCACTTCGCCCCCATGTGGCCCCCCCACTACCCCTTCATCCAGGGCCACGAGTGGTGCGGCACCGTCGCCGCCGTGGGGAGCGCCTGCAAGACCGCCCTCAAGCCCGGCGACCGCGTCATCATGGAGCCCACCATCGGCTGCGGCCTCTGCCAGAACTGCCGCCAGGGCAGCTACCACCTCTGCCTCGAGGCCGGCAGGAAGGGGGGCGGCTACAAGCTCCTCGGCCACACCGCCGACGGCGCCTTCAGCGAGTACGGCGCGGCGCCCCCCACCCATCTCCACAAGATGCCGGACCGGATGACCTGGGAGGAGGCCGTCATCACCAACCAGGTCGTCATCGCCCTCCACGCCCTGGACCGGGGCCGGGTGGAGCCCGCCGACCGGGTGGCCATCCTGGGCCCGGGGCTGCTCGGCCTCTCCGTCCTCCAGCTCGCCCGGGCCTTCGGCGCCTCGCGCACCTACGTCACCGGCCGGGGCTACCGCCTCGCCATCGCCAAGGAGCTGGGGGCCGACGTGGTCATCGACGTGACGAAGGAGGACCCGGTCAAGGTGATCATGGAGGACACCGGGGGGCGGGGGGCCGACCTCGTGGTCGAGTGCGCGGGGCCCCCCGAGGCCATGAAGCAGGCCCTCGGCATGGCCCGGCGCGGGGGCAGGGTGGTGCTGGAGGGCCTGAACGGGGGAAAGGAGGTGCCCTTCCCGACCGACCGCATCGTCCTGGACGAGATCGCCCTCATCGGCGGCCGCGGCTCCCCCAACTGCTACCCCCGCGCCATCCAGCTCATCCTGGACGGCCATATCAACACCGCCAAGATGCTCACCCACCGCTTCCCCCTCGCGGACTTCCACGAGGCCATCCGCATGTTCAAGGCCCGCGAGGACGGCGTCATGCGGGTGATGATCGAGCCGTAGGGGGGGAGGGGGGAACGGGCAGGCACGGGCGGCGGTTCGTGTGTAGGGGCGACCGGCCGTTCGCCCCTACGGACTCATCCCGCCGCATCTGTAGGGGCGGCCCCCCGTGGCCGCCCTTCCACCGGGCAGGCCCCTGACGCGCATCCGTAGGGGCGAACCTCGTGTTCGCCCATTCCGGCGGGTGCACAGGGGGCGATCACAAGGATCGCCCCTACAGGCCATTGCGCTGCCGTCCCCCGCCCGTCGACAAGAGGCCGGGCGCCCGTCTAGAATCCGGTCCGGACTTCAATGCGGAAACACCGGGCCATCGGCTCCGGAGGCGCTTTCATGGGTGAAGAAAACATCCTGGCCCAGGACCCGGCGCTGGCCGAGATCGTCCGGCGGCTGGCCGAGGCCTACCGCCCCGAGCGCATCTACCTCTTCGGCTCCATCGCCCGCGGCGAGGCCGGGCCGGACAGCGACTACGACCTCCTCCTCGTCGTGCCCGACGACGCCCCGCCCGAGCGGCGGGGGAGCCGCTTGGCCTACACGGCCCTGCGCGGCACGGGCACTGCGGCGGACGTGCTCGTGTGCACCCGGAAATGGTTCGATGAGCGCCTTCATCTGAAGGCGTCCCTCCCGGGCACCGTCCTGCGGGAAGGGCGGCTGCTCCATGCCGCCTGATCCGGCGCGCGGGTGAGAAACAGAGGCGGCGGTTTTCATTTGTAGGGGCGACCGGCCGGTCGCCCCTACTTTTATTTTCTTTCCTTTTGTGCTTGCTCAAGTATTTCTAATGCCTGTTTTCGCACCTCTGCTTCTTTCTGCATTTCCTCCAACCTTTGGCCACGAAGTTCCTCAAGTCTCCTCTGAGCGGCCATTAGTTCATTTGCCCTCTTTTCCAAAACATCTTCCACTTGTCGTATTTTTTGAAATTCACTTTTAAATGATGCTAAACTTGGGTTGATCCGCTCCAACAAAACACCTTCATTGCCAAGATGAAAACGCGCAAGTGCGTCAAAACATTCATAGGGACGCATATAGGTGAGAGCGAGACGAATGGTTTCATCCGTCATCTTCACGATCATCTGCATCAGAGGAGAGGATACATTCACTGTTTTTATTGGTGTTCCTAGGATCTCAACCAATGCCTTCTCGCGTGTCTTCTCGGTCGCGTCGAGCCGAAGCATTGCACAAGGACTCAATGTCCCATAATTCAAGAGCGGCGCACCGAACATAAGGATGAGCAATGTCCCAAAGATGCCGAAAAGGATTTTCATGGCACCCTCCGTCAAGGCCGGAAAGTATGTTTGAATCAATACTACATCATCTTCATGACATAGCTTCAATATTTTCGATTTCCATGTTCATCTCCCCCTCCCTTCCTCCACCCCCCTCCCCTCTGCTATCCTTCCCTCTCTTGACCTGCTCTTTCACTTTCCAGCGAGGGGGTTCCGCATGGCGCAGCACTACTACAGCCCCAAGGAGATGGAGAAGAACCTGGCCGGGCGGGGCTACAGCTCGGCCGAGGGGGCCTGGGTGACGGGCCAGAAGATCATCTTCGGCGAGATCCACATGCCGGCCGGCACCCACGCCGACCCCCACAGCCACCCGAACGAGCAGTTCGGCTACTGCCTGCGGGGCTCCAGCCGGATGAACATCGAGGGGGAGGACTGGGTGCTCAAGCCGGGCGACATCGCCTACCGGCCCCCCAACGCCGTCCACTCCTCCACCATCGGGCCCGAGGAGTACGTGTTCATCGTGGCGAAGGACACCTCCTGGGGCATCCAGGGCAAGAAGGCCTCGGAGCAGCCCCCGGCCGAGCGGGCGAAGAAGGCCAAGTACTTCTACCGCACGGCCGAGATGGAGGAGGGTCTCGCCGGGGCGAGCTACAGCTCGGCCAAGGGCGCCTGGGTGACGGGGGAGCGCATCATCTTCGGCAAGATCGGCATGGCCCGGGGCACGGGGGCCGAGCCCCACACCCACCCGAACGAGCAGTTCGTCTACGTGATGAGCGGCCGCTGCCGGATGGAGGTCGAGGGCGAGGTGCGCGAGTGCGGCCCCGGGGACATCATCCACATCCCGGCGAACGCGGTGCACTCGGCCCGGATCCTGGGGGACCAGGACTACCTGTTCATCACCGCCAAGGATACCGCCTGGGGCATCGAGGGGAAGCGGGTGGGGTAGGGGGCGATAAGGCACCCCCCCTCGCCCCCCCTTGTGCAAGGGGGGATGGGGGGGTCGCTCTAGGTTGTCATTCTGAGGGCCGAAGGCCCGAAGAATCTCGGTTCTGAACACCGAGATCCTTCGGCTTCGCTCAGGACAGGCTCCGCGAAGGATCTTCGAAAGCGGCCACCCGCGTAGATTCGTTGCTCCCGCCGGTCGCTCAGAATGACAACCCAAGACCAGCGATGGCCTACGCTGGCATGACCTTGGGGTGCTCCAGCATGTCCCGGAGGGTGGCGAGGAACTCGGCCGCGGGGGCGCCGTCCACGATGCGGTGGTCGGCGTTGATCCCGAGGTAGGCCGTGGTGCGGGGGACGACCCGCCCCTCGC
>JBBTDR010000256.1:0-12568 GCA_038042665.1 Nitrospinota bacterium | reverse complement strand
GGAGCCTACATGGCCAAGGCGGGGCTCAAGGTGGCCGTGCTGGAGCAGTCGGACGCCTTCGGCGGGGGCTGCACGACCCGGGAGGTCACCCTGCCCGGCTTCAAGCACAACCTGCACTCGAACTACTACGTGGGCCTCGACCGCTCCCCCATCCTCTCGGACCTCGAGCTGCACAGCTACGGCCTGGGCCTCATCTACCCCGAGCGGCAGCAGGGCTGCGCCTTCCGCGACGGCACCGCCTTCGTCATCCACCGCGACGTGGAGAAGACGGTCAAGTCCATCGCGCGCATCAGCAAGCGCGACGCCAAGACCTACAAGGAGCTCCACGTCAAGTTCACCGAGGGGATGCTCGACATCATCACCTCCTTCATGTACTGCGCCCCCCTGCCCCCCGAGAAGATGAAGGAGCGCTTCTCGGGCCGGCTGGGCCGGGAGTTCTGGGCCTACAACGACCTCAGCATGTACGAGGCTGTGGACCAGCACTTCGAGGACGAGCGCCTGCGCGTGCTCTTCAAGCTCTTCCTCGGCTCCTTCACCTTGGAGAACACCCCCAAGACGGGCATCTTCTTCCCCCGCATTTTCTCGCGCATCGTGAACTTCGCCCTGCCCGTCGGCGGCAGCGCCAACTTCCTCCGGGCGCTCGAGCGCGTCATCGTCCGGGGCCGAGGGCGGGTTTTCACCGGGGCCCAGGTGAAGGAGATCACCGTCCAAGGCGGGCGGGCCCGGGGCGTGGTGCTGGCCGACCGCACCCGCCTCGAGGCCAGGAAGTTCGTGGCGAGCGGGGTGAACTGGCCCCTCACCGTCCGCCTCGCGGGGGAGGATCACTTCGGCGCCGAGCTCTCCAAGGCCGCCCGGAAGTTCCAGTGGGCCAGCCACGGCCTGTGCACCGTCCACCTGGCCCTCAAGAAGGCGCCCGAGTTCAAGTCCGCCAGGTTCGAGCCCGACATCAACAAGACCTTCAACATCTTCTGGGGGGCCGAGAGCACCGAAGAGATCGACGCGTGCTTCGAGGCCATCCACCGGGGGGAGCTGCCCCGCCTCATGGGCAACGGCGGAAGCAACACCCACTTCGACCCGACCTACGCCCCCGAGGGCGCCCACCTCGGCTTCTGGTGGCCCTTCGCCCCCTTCGAATTCAAGGACGGCGGCTCCCAGGCCTGGGACAAGCGCCGCAAGGCCCTCACCCGGGAGTTCATCGAGGCCTGGGCCGCCTACGCGCCGAACCTGAACAAGCGCAACGTCATGGGCAGCTACCTCTACACGCCCTACGACATCGTGCGCGAGAACTCCAACATGGTGCGCGCCAGCCACCACATCGGGGCCTACATCCCCGGGCAGCTGGGCCACAACCGGCCCCACCCCAAGGTGAGCGGCTTCCGCACCCCGGTGGAGGGCCTCTACCTGTGCGGCTCGAGCTCCCACGTAGGGGGGGGCGTCACGGGAGCGCCCGGCTACAACTGCGCCAACGCCATCGCGGACGATCTCAAGCTCAAGCGCTTCTGGAAGCCGGTCGCGCCGCCGAGGCTCTAGGCCGCCCCCCGGCCGGAGGCCACCGGCGGGGGAGGGCCCCCTCCCCCGCCTTTTTCATCAAGGAGACCCCCCTTGGAGCTGATCGACCTCGCCCAGACCATCGCCCCCGGCGGCTACGCCCGGCCCTTCCACCCCACGCCCGAGATCGTCCCGATGATGACGCACGAGGAGTCCTCGAAGCGCTTCCGGGGCAAGTTCTCCTTCATGGCCATGAGCTTCAAGCTCTCCGACCACAGCTCCACCCACGTGGACGCCATCAACCACTTCAACGCCTCCCCCGGCTCCCCCTCGATCGACGAGCTGCCCCTCTCCCGCTTCGTCACGGGCGGGCTCTGCGTGGACTTCTCCGCCATCCCCGCGCGCACCTTCATCGAGCCCGAGCACATCGAGCGCGAGCTCAAGCGCCTGGGCCTCCGGATCGAGCGGGGCGACACCTTCCTCTACCACTCGGGGCACTACGAGAAGTGGTTCCACGACAAGGACAAGTGGTGGAGCGAGTTCGCCGGCCTGAGCCGCAAGGGGGCCGAGTACCTGGCCGACCACGGGGTGGGCAACGTCGGCTGCGAGCCCTTCACCATCGAGAACCCGGTGACCATGACCCCCGACGCCGAGGAGCCCTACCCCGCCCATCAGGTGTGCAAGGAGCGCAACATGCTCAACACCGAGAACCTCGTCATCCCCAAGCGCCTCGCGGGCAAGCGCTTCCGCTTCATCGGCCTGCCCTTGAAGCTCAAGGGGGGCACCGGCTCCCCCATCCGCGCGGTGGCGATGCTGGATTAGGCCGGCCGCAAGCCCCCGGGAGGATCACCCATGTACAAAGCGACGGCAGGCATCGTCCTTCCCACCTCCATCATCGGGTCCCTGCCCCGGCCCTCCTGGTACAAGATGAACCTGGGGGCCGGGACCTTCCTCCAGGCCATGACCCACTCCGAGTACCGCGAGCAGTACGTGGACGCGGTCTCGGCCTACCTGCGCGACCAGGAGTGCGCCGGGCTCGACATCGTCACCGACGGGGACTGCCACTTCGACGAGCAGGTCGGCGGCCAGAGCTGGACCGCCTACCCCATCTACCACATGTCCGGCTTCGACCACGCCCAGACAGGGCCCAGGCCCCACGCCCTCGGCAACCTCTTCCGCCCGGGCCACATCCTCCACGACTACCTGGAGGCGCGCATCCTGCCGCCCCTGGTGGGGCCGGTCGGGCGCGGCAACTTGCAGTACACCGCCATGTGGAAGACGGCCCAGCGCCTCACCCGGAAGCCCGTCAAGTTCGGGACCATCACCGCCGAGATCATCGCCGGCTCCATCGAGGACAAGCACTACAAGGACCCCCGCGAGCGGATCATGGCCTTCAGCGGCGCCCTGAACGAGGAGCTCCACGAGCTGGCCGACGCCGGCTGCCCCGTCATCCAGCTGGAGGAGCCGCAGATCCACATGGCCGCCAACCGCGCGGACCGGGGCGGGGCGGTGACGCCCGAGTTCCTCGTGGAGGTCTTCAACAACACCGTCAAGGGCCTGCGCGCGAAGACCGAGGTGTGGGCCCACACCTGCTGGGGCAACCCCTCCCAGCAGCGCATGTACAACGAGGTCCAGAAGTACGCGCCGGGGCTCGAGCACATGCCCCGGCTCGACGCCGACGTGATCACCTTCGAGTCATGCAGCTCCCACCGGGCGGAGCTCGACCTGATCGGCCAGCGCATCCGGGATCAGAAGGTCGCCATCGGGGTGATCGACCACCACACCCTCCAGGTGGAGCGCCCCGTTGAGGTGGCGGACCACATCCGCCAAGCCCTCAAGCACGTCCCGGTCGAGCGCCTCGTCATCGTTTCCGACTGCGGCATGGGCCGGGAGGGCATGAGCCGTCGCCACGCGCGCTACAAGATCGCCTCGATCGTCCAGGGCACCAACATCGTCCGCAAGGAGCTCGGGCTCCCCGAGGCCGAGTGCCGCCTCGCCGACGGGCGCTACACCCTCACGCTGAACAAGTACTAGGGGAGCCCGGGCGCGCGGGGCCTCACTTGTCCCAGCCGAAGTCGGGGTTGGGGGGGCAGAAGATGTCGATGTACTCGGCCTCCTCGAGCACCTCGCCCCCGTGCGGGGTGCCGGCGGGGAGCACGAGCACGTCCCCGGCCCCGACGAAGCGGGGCGCCTCCCCCTCCATCTGCCAGAGGAACTTGCCGCGCAGGATGTGGGTGATCTGGTCGAAGGGGTGGGTGTGGGTCTTCACCCGCCCCCCCGTGGGGGCGGTGATCCGGCAGGCCATGACGTTCTTCGTCTGGACGATGCGCCCCCGGATGATGTTGTTGAGCTGCCGCTCCGGCACGTCCTTCCAGCTGTACACAGGCATGTCCTCTCTCCCATTCCGCGTGTGATGCAAACCATGATCGGCGCGGCAGCGGGCGCCGGACCGGGCGGATTGCCGCTCAGAGGCTCCGCTGCGCCTTCTCGTGCCCCTGCGTGCGGACGATGAGCATCGGCAGCTCCACGGCGTGGCGCAGGCTGGTCACCGTCCTCCCGTAGATGAGGTCCGCGATGCCCCGGTGGCCGTGGGAGCCGAGCACCAGCAGATCGATGTCGGTCTCCGCGACCGCCTTGACCATCTCGTCGGCCGGGGTCCCGTAGCGCAGAAGAATCTCCACCTTCAGGTTGTGGGCCTCGATCTCGCGCGCCAGCTCCTCAAGATACGCCTTATCCTCCGTCCCGTGGAGGCTCTGGCTCTCCTGGCCGTACACGGCGACGCCGGGGCTGTCGACGATATGGATCAGCGTGAGGCGCGCCCTGTGGGAGCGCGCCATCGAAAGCGCCGCGGACACCACCTCGGCGTCCCCATCCGCATGCTCGAGGCCCACGCCGATATGGCTGATCTCGAGCGGCCTGACCCGCTCGGCCACGGCCCGCCCCGCCGTGGCGGCGGCCCCCGCCCACTCCCGCCCCTCGCGGAAGAGCGGCGCGGCGGTAATATAGGCCAGCACGGCGAGGATAACCGCCAGGAATGCGCCCACGAGGAGCCAGAGGCTCGCCGGGGCGCCCGCGATGTTCTCGGTCAGCGTCTCGGCGACCAGCTTCATGTTCAGGGAGACGATGATCGCGGCGACGATCCAGGCGGCGATCTTCACCCATCTGGGGTTGACGAAGGAGCCCATCTTCTTCCGGTCGGAGGTGAAGTGGATGAGCGGGATGACCGCGAACGAAAGCTGGAGGCTCAGGATCACCTGGGAGAGGATCAGCAGCTTGTAGAGCCCCTTGTCGCCCGCGATGATGATGGTGACGACGGCGGGAACCAGGGCGAGGCTGCGCGTCAGCAGCCTCCGCAGCCAGGGCCGCATCCGGAGGTTGAGGAAACCCTCCATCACGATCTGTCCCGCGATGGTCCCCGTGAGGGTGGAGCTCTGCCCCGCCGCGAGGAGCGCGACCGCGAAGGCGAGGGGGGCGAGCTGGGTGCCGAGGATCGGCTCCAGGAGCTTGTGGGCCTGCTGGATCTCGGTCACCTCCAGGCCGCGCCGGTTGAAGTTCGCGGCCGACATGATCAGGATCGCGGCGTTCACGAAGAAGGCGGCGTTCAGGGCGACGGCCGAGTCGATGAGGTTGAACATGCAGGCCTCGGCCTTGCCGGCCCGGGTGTTCGAGATCGCGCGCGACTGGACGAGGGAGGAGTGGAGGTAGAGGTTATGCGGCATCACCGTCGCCCCGATGATGCCGATGGCGACGTAGAGAGCGCCGCCGTCCAACGGGCGGGGGACGAAGCCGGCGGCGATCCCACCCCAGTCCGGCTTCGCCAGGAACACTTCGATCAGGAAGCAGACGCCGATCGTCCCCACCAGCATGATGATGAAGGCCTCCATCTTGCGGACGCCGAGCCGCTGGATAGCGAGGAACAGGAAGGTGTCGAAGACCGTGATCGCCGCCCCCCAGAGCAAGGGGAGCCCGAAGAGCAGGTTGAGCCCGATGATGGTGCCGAGGACCTCGGCGAGATCGCAAGCCGCGATCGCGATCTCGGCGAGCACCCAGAGGAAGAAGCCGACCGGGCGGGAGTACTCCCGGCGGCAGCCCTGGGCCAGATCAAGGCCCGTGACGATGCCGAGCCGCGCCGAGAGCGTCTGGAGCAGGACGGCCATCACGTTCGACATCAGGATGACCCAGATCAGGGTGTAGCCGAAGCGGGAGCCGCCCTCGATGTCGGTGGCCCAGTTCCCCGGGTCCATGTAGCCCACGCTCACCAGGTAGGCGGGCCCCGAGAAGGCGAACAGCCGCCGCAGCCAGCCGCCGGGCTTCAGGACGACTTCGCGGAAATGGTCCGGACGGGAGGAGCCCTCGGAGGCGGGCACGGAAGGCATGGACGGATTCCCCCCGGCCTCAGGCTTTGCCCCGTGCGTCTGCCAAGGGAGCATGACCGGCACCCTTTCCCGGAGAGTCGTTCCAAAGGCCGTGGAGGGGCGCCGGGCCTTCTCTCCTGGCCGGGCCGGGAGAGCCCATAACCAGGAGATACATACCTGAATATACTTTTAGCCTCGTCTAAAAAATTTGTCAATAGGTGGGCGTGTTCTTATTCCATCGGGGGCTTGCGGACGAGGAAAAGATACCGGTTCAGGCTGAAGAAATACTCTCCGCGCTCCCCCAGGCCCTTGAGGTCCTCGGCCCAGGCCTTGGCCTCCTCCTTGGTCACCCCCCGGCGGCCGATGACGAAGGGGACGACGAGGCTGATCATCCCGACGCTGTAGGTTTCGGGGCCGTACTCGGGGTTGAGGATGGGGATGGCCTCCCGCCGGAGGATCTCGAAGCCCGCCCCGCGCAGCCGGGCCGCGAGGGTGCGCGGCAGATGGGGATCGGCCAGGTGCTCGTCCCAGGCCTCCAGGATGCGGCGGGCGCGCGCGGCGTCCCCGGCGCGCCAGACGAGGGAGCCCCAGTCGGTGTCCAGGATGGCGGCCCGCCCCCCGGGCCGGAGCACCCGGTGGAGCTCGGCCAGGGCGGCGCCCACATCCTCCACATACTCGTAGACCTGGATCGACACCGCGGCGTCGAATTCCCCCTCCCCGAAGGGAAGCCTAAGGGCGTCCCCCTCCTGGAGGGAGGCCTGGGGGAGGCCCTCGAGCCGCCGCCGGGCCAGCTCCAGCATGGCCGGGCTCAGGTCGATCCCCCGCAGGGCGCCCGAGGGCCCCGCCGCCTCGGCCAGCTCCCGGGCGAGGAAGCCGGGGCCTACCCCCACGTCCAGCACCCGCTCCCCCGGCCGCAGCTCCAGCGCCCGGAGGATGAGGGCGCGCTGGCCGGCCACATCCGGCGAGGTGTAGACGGCCTCCACGCGGCGGGCGGCCTTCTCATCGAAGCGGGGCGGATGGGCCACGGCCCCTCCCGCGGAAACAGGACGCGCCAGTCTGGAAGGGGGGCCGGACCCAAGTCAAGCCGCCGGCGGCCCGGGAACCTCCCGCCGTTGACGCCGGGGAGGCGGCCAAGGACAATGCCGCGTTTCAAACCCTCCGGAAGCGGGGTGCGGACACACGGGATGGACGCCCACAAGAAGTTCAACCTCTTCGCGCTCTCCGCCAGCCACGGCCTCAACTCCTTCTACATGTACATGCTCATCCCCGTCCTCCCCCTCATCGTGAAGGAGTACGGCCTCACCTATGTCCAGGCGGGGCTCATCGTCTCGACCTACTCCCTCGCCAACAGCGTCTTCCAGCTCCCCTTCTCTTTCGTGGCCGACTACACGGGCCGCTGGCGGGTGGTGCTGGCCCTCTCCCACCTCGTCCAGGCCCTGCCCGTCCTCTTCTACGCCTACGCGGCGCACTACCCCATGCTCCTCGCCTGGATCTTCATCGGGGGCATGGGGTGCGCCGCCTACCATCCGCCGGCCGTCTCCCTCATCACGCGCGAGCTGCCGCAGCGGCGGGGCTTCACCCTGGCCCTCTTCAACGGCGGCGGCGACGTGGGGCACATCGTCACCCCCGCCCTGGTGGGCTGGCTGACCGCCTACCTCAACGACTGGCGGGCGGCCGCCCAGGTGCTCGTCATCCCCGGGGCGGCGTGGGCGCTGCTCATCTGGTTCCGCTTCCAGGACCAGGGCTCCCAGGGGCAGCCCATGCGGCAGACGGCGCGCTCCACCTTCGGGGCGCTGCTGCGCAACCGCCGGCTCGTGCTGCTGGTCGTCCTCTCCTCGTTCCGCATCACCGGCTTCCGGGGGCTGATGACCTTCCTCCCCCTCCTCCTGACCCAGAGCTTCGGCTTCGGGGTGGAGCAGGCCGGGTGGATCCTGAGCGGCTACTTCGCGCTGGGCACGGTGGCCACGGTGATCGTGGGCCAGTGGTCGGATCGCCTTCACGGCAACCGCACGATCTTCATCGTCGTCATGACCTTCCTGACCGCGGCCGCCCTGGCGAACCTGAGCTGGGTGCACTCCACCCCCGCCCTGCTGGCCGCCGTGGCCTCGATCGGGATTCTCCTGACGCCGGTGCCGAGCCTCGTGCTCACCGTGGGGACGGAGCTGGTGGAGGAGCGCCAGCGCTCCAGCTCGGTGGGCCTCATCTATGGCGTGAACGAGGGGGCGAGCACCCTCGCCCCCATCATCGGGGGGTTCGCGGCCCAGGCCTTCGGCCTCCGCCTCTCGTTCCTCTTTTACGCCCTGATGTTCGCGGCGGGGGGGCTGGTGGCCATCCTCCTGCACCGCGAGAGCCTGCGCCGCCAAGCCGCCATGGCCGGAGGAGCCGCGTGACCACCGTGAACCCCACGAGCGCCATCCCCTCCCCCGCGGGAGCCCCTCCGACCGGGGCGGGCCGCTTCCCCTGGGGAGCGTTGTCCGTCCTGTTCTTCGCCCACTTCGTGGTGGACAGCCTGGTGAGCATGCTCTCCCCCCTCCTCCCCCTCCTGCGGGAGAAGCTGCAAATCAGCCTGAGCCAGGCCGGGGTGCTTGTCTCGCTCCTCTCGCTGTGCAACGCGCTCTCCCAGCCCCTCACCGCCGTGATCGTGGACCGCTGGCCGCGCCTCCCCTGGCTTCTCGTGGGCCTGGCGGGCAGCGCCTTCTCCATGACCGCGATCGGCTGGCTCCCCACCTACGGCCTCGTGGCCGCGGCCCTGGTGCTGGGGGGAACCATGTCGGGGCTCTGCCATCCCGACATGGCCTCCCGCGCGAGCCACCTCACCGAGCATCGGCGGGGGCTCGCCGTGAGCATCTTCCTGACGGGCGGGCGGCTCGGTTTCTCCCTGGGCCCCCTCGTGGCCATCGCGGTGGCCCAGGCCCTCGGGATGGAGTGGCTCTGGCTCTATGCCGTGGCGGCCCTCGCGGCCGCCCTGGCGGTGCACTGGTGGCTCCCCGAGCTCTCCCCCGCCGCCCACGCGGGGGAGAGCAGCGCCTCCTCCCTGCGCAGCCTGGGGGCCTCCCTGGGGGAGGCGGGGCCCTCCCTCGTCATCCTCATCGGGCTCACCATGTGCCGCGCGATCGTGAACATCAACCTGATGGGCTTCCTGCCCACCCTCTACGTCGAGCGGGGCATGGGGCTGTGGAGCGGCGGCGTGGCCAACGTCATCCTCCTCTCATTCGGGGGCCTGGGGGTGATCCTCGGAGGGGTGCTGGCCGACCGCTACGGCAAGCGCAACGTGATCGTCGCGGCCCAGGCGCTCGCGTTCCTGAGCCTCGTCGCCTTCCTCGCCTCCCCGCCCGTGCTGGGCATGGCGGTCCTCGGCGCCGTGGGGCTCACCATGTACCTGATCATGGGGGTGGGCATCGCCTACGCCCAGGAGATGCTCCCGCGCAACCGCGGCTTCGCGAGCGCCCTCCTGCTGGGGGTGGCCTGGGGACTGGCCAGCCTCTCGGTCTGGCCCGTCTCCAGGCTGGCCGAGCAGGTGGGGCTCCACAACGCCTTCTGGGTACTGCCCGGTTTCCTGATACTGAGCTTCGGCATGGCGCTCTGCCTCCCCAAGCAGCTCAAGCACTAGGGCGCGGGGAACCCGCGCGGGTTGAGGGAACCTCCCGCCGGGGCTAGAATCCGTCCGATGCGCCGCCCGCCCCTGGGGGGGATGACCATGAAGCCCGCCACCCGCCTCGCACTCCTCCTGGCGGCAGCCCTGGCCCTTCCGCATGTCTTTCCCGCCTCCGCCCCGGCCCAGGCCCCCGCGCAGCGGCCCGCCGAGAGCCCCGAGGCCGCCAAGAGGCGCGAGGAGGAAGAGACAGCGCGCCGGGCCAACGAGGCCCGGGTCAAGGAGATCCGGCAGAAGCTGAAGACCATGAAGGATTTGATCAAGGAGGTGAACTCGGACCTTCAGCTCCGCACCGCCGGCCTCGGCACCTTCGAGCGCAAGCGCACCATCGAGAACCAGCTGCGCGACTACATCACCACCCTCTCCCTCGCCGAGGAGGCCCTCGCCCAGGCCGAGCGCCTCGCCCAGGAGGTGGAGGGCCTCCGCAAGAGCATGGGTGCCGGCCCGCGCGACCCCCAGCGGCTCCAGCTCATGAACTTCCTGGACGCGCGGCGCCAGGAGTACGTCCTCTTCGCCACGCGCTGACTCCTCCTCAGCCGCCCGCCGCCCGCCCCCGCTCGAAGGTGGCCCACACCGCGTCCGCCGCCCGCTCGAACCCCAGGCTCAGGAACACGCGCTCGGAGGGCGCGTTACCGTCCACGATGTAGCAGTAGACCTCCCGTCCGCGCGCGAGCTGGCGCCGCACCAGGGCCGTGACGACGCTCCGGGCGAGGCCGCGGCTGCGGTGCGCCTCCAGCGTCCGCAGCATCCCGATGGAGCCGTTGGCGTGGACGACCATGTAGGAGGCGGGCTCGCCACCGATGCGCACGGCGGCGGAGGGGGCGCCGCGGATGCGCTCCCGGCAGTATTCCTCGCTCTCCCCGTATTCCCCGAGCTGGGCGAGGAGGGGGGCGTCCTCCTCCCGCAGGGACTCCACGGGCGGCCCCCCCTCGAAGGGCCGGAAGTCTTCCGCCCGCAGGGTGTAGAAGCCGCAGGCCGTCTGGCGGATGAGCCTCCGCGCGGCGGCCACGGCGTCGCGTTGGGGGAGGGGGAGCGAGGCCAGCCTGAGGAGATCTTCTTCGGCGCCGAGCTGGGCCGAGAGGGCGTCCAGCTCGTCCAGGCGGGCGAGGAGGAGGGCCGTCTCCCCCAGCGGGAAGAGGGTCCCCCGCGCGGCGTGGACGGCGAGGCGGGGCCCGGCGGGGTCGTCCACCCAGAGGGGGATGCTCCCTCCCGATTCGGCCAGCGCCCCCCGCAGCCGCAGGCTCAAGGGATGATGGGCCCGGAGGAAGGCCTCGAAGGCGGGGCCCGAGGGCGACTCCCAGGGACGGAGGCTCATGGCGTCCTTCTCCTTCCCCCCGGCGGAGGAAAGGCACCCGAGCGGCCCCGGCTCCCCCTCCCGCCGGGAGGGGGGTGGGGGCCACCCGAAAGAATCCGGGGGGAGAGAGGGTGGCCCGGGCATCCGCGGCGCGAACAACGCGGCTTACTTCCACAGCTAGTCCCCGAAGCGGTAGCGGATGAGTGCCTGGATGGCGACGAGGCCGTCCCGCCAGGTGATCTTCTTCCCCTCCTCGTAGGAGCGGCCGTAGTAGGAGATGGGCACCTCGTACACCCGCCACTTTCTCGCCTTGAGGATCTTGGCCGTCAGCTCGGGCTCGACGTCGAAGCGGCGCGAGCGCAGGGTGATGCCCGCGATGACCTCCCGCCGGAACATCTTGTAGCCCGTCTCCATGTCGGTCAGGGTGCTGTTGAAGAGCAGATTGGTCAGGAGGGTGAGGAAGCGGTTGCCCACCTTGTGCCAGAACATGTGGACGCGCTGGGGCCTGCCCCCGAAGCGGCTGCCGTAGACCACGTCGGCCGCGCCGCGCCGGATGGGCTCGAAGAGATCGGGCAGGTCGGCGGGGTCGTACTCGAGGTCGGCGTCCTGAACGACGATCACGTCCCCCCGCGCCGCGGCGAAGCCCGCGGCCAGGGCCGCGCCCTTGCCCCGGTTCTCGGGCTGGTGGAGGACGCGGACACCCTCCCCCTCGAGCCCGGCCAGCGCCTCGCGGGTGCCGTCCGTGCTCCCGTCGTTCACCACCACGATCTCCAGGGAGAGGGGGACCTTCCGCACCCGCTCCACGACCTCGCGGATGGTCGCGGCCTCGTTGTAGCAGGGGATAACCACGCTGAGGAGGGTGCTCATGGGGGTGGGTCCGGCCACGATCATCCCCCTCTCGCCGCCCCGGAGGAAGGCGGGCATCGGCATTCCATCCCGCACGGCGCGGCCGGGCAAAAGCTAGCACGCCCTCCCCGGGCGGATCAAACCAAGGCCCTCGCGCCCTGTTTGACCCCCTGGCGCCTGCTCCCTAAGATGTCCCCCATTCCGCGGTGCGCGTGGGTCCCATCCGGGAGCGGCCACCGCCTGGGCCAAGTCTCCCCGCGGGCGTTGCGATTGGGCGCATATCCCCATCCCCCATCCGGTGTTTCGTGGAAACGGCGGGCGGCCTGGCGCCTGGCCCCGCTCGCGGCCCTGCTGCTGGGAGGCTGCTTCTCCCTCCCCCCGGCGGAGATCGCCGCGCTGGCCCCTCCGCCCCGGCACGAGGGCGAGCTGCGGCCCTTCCACTACCCCGGCGCGGGCGGGGAGCCGATCGAGGGCTACTTCGCGCTGCCCGCCGGCCCCTCCGCCCCGGCGCAGGGCCCCTGCCTTCTCTTCCTGCACGGGCAGATCGGCTTCTGGCGTTCCTACCGGCCTTACGCCCTCCAGCTCGCGAGGCTGGGCTACGGCGTCCTCTACATCAACTACTACTCCGCGCGCGTCGTGAACCTGAAGGAGGGCATCCGCCCCTTCGATGAGCGGGTGGAGCGGCTCCGGCTCACGCTGGAGGACATGGCCCGGGGGGTGGACGCCCTCGGCGCCCACCCCCGCTGCGGGCGCGGAGGGGTGACGGTGGTGGGCTTCTCCCTGGGAGGGAGCTACGCCTTCCACGTCGCGGCGCTGCGGCCCGGCAAGGTGGCCGCGGTCGTCTCCTTCTACGGGGGCTACCGCTTCGAGCCCCTGATGGACACCTGGGACATCCGCGTCAATGCATCTGCTTGTTCCAATGATTTCTTCACA
>JBBTDR010000255.1:0-3757 GCA_038042665.1 Nitrospinota bacterium | reverse complement strand
GCGGCGTAGAGCCCCGCCGTCAGCCCGGCCGGCCCCGCGCCCACGATGATGATGTCGAAATCCCGCTCCGCCAAGAGGTGCTCCTCTCAGGAACCCCGGGCGCGATCGCGCCCGGAAACAAGCAGAAATCGGATATTAGCACCGCCCTCCCGGCCTGCCAACCCCGCTCAAGGGAACTTCAGTTGCGCAGGTCGCGGAGCTTGGCCTCGTACTCCTCCTTGCCGATCTCGCCCCGCGCGTAGCGCTTCTTCAAAATGTCCTCGGCGGTCTCGCCCGGGGCGGCCGGGCGGCCCGGGGTGGCGGCGAGCAGCCACCGCACCGCCGCGATGGCGAGGACGATGATCACCACCCAGAAGAGGATCATGGCGACCCCCATCCCCGCCCCCATCATCCCCCACCCCCACATGTGCCAGGGGCCATAGCCGGAGCCCCAATCCCCCCTGGGCTGGGCGGCGGCTAGGGCGGGCGACAGACAGAGGGCGGCGAAGCCGAGGCCGGTGGCGCGCATGGCGTTCTCCTTGGGGTCATGGATTTCCGAGCGCTGGATCGGGGACCGCTGCGGGAGGAAAAAACGCGGCGCGGGAGGACCGCCGGCGCCTTAGTCTAGCAGGCGGGGCGCGCGGCCTTCAATCCGCCCCGTCGAGGGCGGCGAGGATAGGGCAGGCGGAAGCGGGAGCGTCGCCCCGGCAGGCCTCGGCCAGGGCCTGCAGCTCGCGCCGCACCCGCTGGAGGCCGCGGATCTTCCCCTCGATCTCGGCCACCTTGCGCTCGGCACGGCGGAGCACGTCGCCGCACCGCGCCCGGTCCTCCAGGCGCAGATTCAGCAGATCGCGGATCTCCTCTAGTGAGAAGCCGAGCCCCTGCGCCCGCTTGATGGCGCGCAGCCGCCCTGCCGCGTCCGGAGGGTACACCCGGAAAGCGCCCTCCCGCTCCCGGGGGCGCTCGATGAGCCTCCGCCGCTCGTAGTAGCGCACCGTCTCGACGCCCACCCCCGCCCGGCGGGCCAGCTCCCCGATGGTGAGGGGCCGCTGGGAAGAGGCTTGGGTTCGCTGCATGGGAGGCTCCCTACCGGGACGGCGGCGCGGGCAGCCGGGAGAGCAGGGCCCATGCCCCCAGCGCCACGATAAAGACTACACCCATGAGCGCAAAAGTCATCCCCAGCCGCGCCGAGAGAGCCGCGCCCAGCGCGGTCCCGCCCAGCAGGGCCGCGTAGATGGGCAGGTGGCAGGGACAGGCCAGGAAAGCCACGCCGAGCATGATCTTGCCAAGCACCGTCCTCATTTGCCCTTGTCCAGCGGGAACGGGGTGAAGCCGTACCTCTCCAGGGCCTTCTTCATCTCGGCAAAGCCAACTTTGCTGGGATCGTAGAGAAGATCGGCCCGCTTCCGGAAGAAGCTCACCCCTTCCACCTTCACCCCCGGGAGCCCCTCCAGGGCCCCTGCGACCACTTGCGGTCAGCTGAAGGGTCAGGTCATCCCTTCCACGCGCAGCGCCAGCCGCTCCATTCGCGTTTGCTCGGGAGCGGCGGTTGCGGCGACGCCCCTGCCTTGACCGCCCGCTGTGGCGGCCTCATTCACGTCCACGCCCAGATAGGACCCGGCCGGGGTGTAGGTGACCGCGAGGAAGAATGCGACGACCGCCGTGTTCATCCACAGCAGCCATTTGCGCGTTTTTCCCCCTGCGATCTCGCAGACCCCGGATTCACAGGCTTGGGCGTCCCGCTTGTAGGTGTACCAAGCGTAGCCAAGAGCACCGACGGCCAGGGCCATGAGATAGGTCTTGTAGCGGACGAGAAAGACGGTCAGGACGCTCCCGCCAAGCCCGGCGGCGATCAGCGCCAGGGGCAGGGCACAGCACGAGGCCCCGAGCAATCCGCCGAGGAAACCTTGGTTTGGCTTGTTCATGAACAGACCCTTATCGGCGGCTCAGACTTTTCGTTTCACCCAGTAGGCCACATTCCCGAGGCAGCAGGCGCCTTGGGGATTTTTCGCGTCGCATTGACACTGCCCCTCCTTCACCTTCTCCCATATGGCGGCGGGGATGCGGGGAGGGCGATGGAGCGCCGCATCATCCATGATGGCCCGCGCCGTGTGGCCGAAGCAGTAACAGACCGGGATGTCCTCCCGGTCTTCTTTCTGCCAGACGGCCACGGCGAGCTGGTCCTTCGTGATTTCGCGGCCCTTCCGGTCGAAATACACCGTGCCGCAGTCGCGCTGTACGCAGAAATACACCGGCCCATCGGGTGAAAGCACCCCCCGATGCTCCGCCTTCACGAGGCTGGCCAAGGTCACCCGGGGGTTGGGCACCTTCCGGCTGCCCAAGCACTCCATACCTTCGTTTTGGCAGGAGGGGCACAGCGGGCCCGAAGCGTTGACTTCCGTCATCGCTTGGCTCCCGAAGGCTCGGGCCGGTCGGGCTCCGTGCAGCGCTCCTTCCTCATCCGGTAGGCCGCGTACGCCGTCAGCCCGATGAAACCCGCGAGCAGCGGGAAAAGCACGTAATCCAGCCAGCCGAGCCAAACCGAAAACCCCGCCGCGCCGAGAAGGACAGCCAGGATGGGCGTGAAGCAACAGATGGCGGTGACCACCGTGCCCGAGATGCCGCATTTCATCAGGGACTTGCAATTCATCCCGCCTCCTCCAGCGAGAACGCCCCGAACTCCTTGGCCAGGCGGAAGCGCCTTCCGTCGTGCTCCACGCTGGAGCCTTCCGGCGTCTCGTCGTCCACCGCGATGCGCTCCCCGCACGCGGGGCAGGCGACCAGCTGAACGAGCTTGAGAACCTCTTTCCCGTTCTCCACGCAGAGGCGGAACTTCACCCCCGCGCAGTTCCCGCACGCGATGAGGTCGCCGGGGCGGGCGCCCGCCGGGACGGGGATCTCTTGCCCGCAGCCGGGGCAGGGCAGGCGCCGCATCATTTGCCGGTCCCCAGGAGGGCCTCCAGGCGCCCCCGGTCGAAGCCCACCACCACTTCCTCCCCGACGAGAATGACGGGGGTGGCCTTGCGCCCCGTCCGTTGCTGAAGCTCCTGCATCGCCTGTGAATCCTGGTCCACCATGCGCTCCCGGAAGGGAATCCCATGCCGTGAAAGAAACTCTTTCACGCCCTTGCAGGCGGTTCAGGTGCTGGCGGAATAGACGACGACCTCGCGGCTCATGCCAGTCCCCCCTCGTTCCGGGAGCCCCCTGTCGGGCTCCCTACCGGGGATCAGCCTAAACCCCGTACCCAGGTACGGTGTCAAGGGCATTTTTCAGGCCGAGAGGAAAGGCATCCTACCGGGGGGCGTACATGATGACGCCCACCCCCGCGAGGCAGAGGAGGCCGCCCAGGAGGTCGAAGCGGTCGGGGCGGGCGCCGTCCATCGCCCAGCCCCAGGCCAGGGAGAGGACGACGAACCAGCCCCCGTAGGCCGCGTACACCCGGCCGAAGTGGGCGGGCTGGTAGGTGGGCACGATGCCGTAGAGGACGAGCGCCGCCGCCCCCAGCGCCCCGACGAGGGCGCCCCGCCCGTTCCGCCACCACTGCCAGACGAGCCAGCCCCCGCCGATCTCGCAGAGCCCCGCCGCCAGGAAGAGCAGGGTGGACTTGGCCACAAGGATCATGATCGCCTCCGTCGGATGGGATGGCAGGGTGCGTGAAACCGCGTGCGCGGGACGTAGGGGCGGCCGGCCGGCCGCCCCTACGGACGGGCTTGGGGGATTCCCTCCTGCCCCTTCCCCACCTTTCCCAGAAGCGGGGTGTGGCCGCGCACGGGGATGG
>JBBTDR010000254.1:0-5918 GCA_038042665.1 Nitrospinota bacterium | reverse complement strand
CGCGGGCGGGGAGGCCCGGGGCCGCCGTTCCGCCTTCAGCCCACCTGCTCCAGGCACTTCTGCCCGCACCCGTGGCGGCCCGGCCAGTGGCGGCAGTCCGCGATCTGGAGCCTCGGCCGGCCGATGAGCGAGGTGCGGGCCGCGTGCTCGGCGTCCACCTGGATGGAGGTCTCCTCCCCCGTCTCGGGGCACCTCACCCGCCGGCGGGAGCGGAAGCGGCCGTAGGCGTCCGCCGCGACGGGGAGGAGCACGTACAGCGCGGCCAGCGCCACGATCAGGACGATGAGCAGCACCGGTTGGGTCAACATGGCGGGACTCCTCCTCTCGGGAACCGGGCAGGGGGAAGCGTCGCGAAAAGGATTATCGCACCCCATATTACAATATATGCTCCGGCGCGGGGCTAGACTTCGGGCGCGGGCCGCGGGGCAAAATGCCCCGGCTGTGGCCGATGGGGGGCCGCCCCAGCGGTGGCCGGGCGCTGAGCGCGTTTTAAATCAAAGATTTTTAAAGGCATGGATATTGAACACGACCTCCCGGAACAGGGGCCGCCCGGAAGGGGCGGGGCCCCCGCCCGGGATGCGGAGGAGGAGGGGAGATGGAGGCTCGCCCGAAGGAATACAAGTACAAGGTGGACGCGATCTGGCACGCGGAGCGCAAGGCCTTCCTCAGCGCCGAGGGCAAGCCCCCTCTCCAGGTGGCCACCCCGCCCGAGTTCAAGGGCCACCCCGGCATCTGGACCCCCGAGGACCTCTTCGTCGCCGCCCAGGTGAGCTGCTTCATGATGACCTTCCTGGGGACGGCCCACCACCGCGGGCTCAAGTTCGAGGCCTTCGAGGCCGAGGCCGAGGGCACCCTCGCGCGCCCGGCGGGGGAGTTCCTCTTCACCGAGATCGTGATCAAGGTCCGCCTCGCCCTGCCCGCGGGCGGCGACCGCCAGCTCGCCCGCGAGGTGATCGAGTTCGCCGAGAAGGACTGCCTCGTCACCCGCTCCATCGTCTCCCAGGTGCGGGTCGAGCCCATGATCTTCGTCCTCAAGCACCAGGAGGCGGGCACGGCCGCCTAGGGGGAGAGCCCGCCGCCGCGGAAGGGCCCATCCGGCCGCTCCGCCCATCAGAGGATCGGCCCATGGACTACCAGGATCCCGGCTGCGCCTACTGCCCCGAGACCGTCCGCGCCTGCCGCCAGGGCGAGTCCCGGGAGCGCGGCCCGGGCTTCTGCCCCTCCAAGACCGACCCCGAGGCCCTCCGGCTGGCCCGGGAGAAGTATTCGGATCCCTTCACCCTCCGCGTCGCCCAGGAGTCCGCCCGGGTCGAGAGCGAGGGCTACTGCAAGTGGACCCGGGTGGAGGAGATCTGCCGCTTCGCCCAGCGCATGGGCTTCAAGCGGATCGGCATCGCCACCTGCATCGCCTTCGTGGACCTCGCCCGGGTCCTCAGCGCCATCCTCGAGAGCCACGGCTTCGAGGCCGTCTCCGCCGCCTGCAAGAACGGGGACATCCCCAAGGAGGCCGTGGGCCTCACCGACGCCGAGAAGGTCCGCCCCGGCCAGCCCGAGATGCTCTGCAACCCCCTCTCCCAGGCCGAGCTTTTGAACCGCGCCGGGTGCGAGCTCAACATCGTCCTGGGCCTCTGCGTGGGCCACGACAGCCTCTTCTTCCGCCACTCCCAGGGCCTGGCCACCACCCTCGTCGCCAAGGACCGCGTCCTCGCCCACAACCCCGTCGGCGCCCTGTACCTCGCCGACAGCTACTTCAGCCGGGTCTGGGGCCCCCTGAAGCCCGCGAAGCTCCCCACGAAGCCCGCCGGGGGGCGGTAGAAAAAGTCCGCGCGGAAAACAAAAAACGGCGGAGTACCCCGGAATCCCCCGGAATATCCCGGAACCCTGGCCCCTTCTGCCAAGGGTCTGTCCTCCCTTGACCAAGGGGTATAGGGGGGTGCGCCCATTTTTTCCGGCTCGAAACCCGGTGAAAACCGGGGACACCCTGGGAATTGGCATTTTCAAGACCTCCTTGGCTTCCCTCCCCTTCCCTGGACGAAGGACCCGGTCCCCCTTTTCGCCCCCCCTGAATCAAGGAAGGCCCCCCCTGGAGAGAGAGTGGCGGGGGTGGGCGCAGCGCCCCCGGCGGGCCTGCGGTGAGCCCGCCGAGCCGAATATAGGGCCGGGGAGGGGAAAGGCCCTTACATCAATTTCCGGCAGGTTCCGGCGCGGGGGGGTATTCGGATTTTCAATGGTACATTGTGCCTATGCGTTTCAACCCCGGCGCCCACCGCCGCCGGTCCGTGCGTTTGAAGGGGTGGGATTATTCGCGCCCCGGCGGGTATTTCATCACGATATGCACATGGAACCGGGAATGCCTGTTTGGCGCGGTGAAGGATGGGGAAATGCGTCTGAATGGGCTGGGACGGATTGTCCGGGACGAATGGTTGAAGACGCCCGCCATCCGTCCGCAGGTGGAATTGGATGCATTCGTGGTGATGCCGAACCATTTCCACGCTATTTTGCGCATCACCGGTACGCGTAGGGGCGTATTGCAATACGCCCCTACATTCCGGTCCCCGTCTCAGACCGCCGGGGCGATCCTGCGTGGTTTCAAATCCGCCGCGACCCGCCGCATTAACGCCCTCGGGAACACATCCGGCCTTCCCCTCTGGCAGCGCAATTATTACGAGCACATCCTCCGTGGCGAGGCGGAAATGGACCGGGCGCGGGAATACGTCCTGCACAATCCCCTGAAATGGGCCGAGGACGAGAACCACCCGGGGAATCTGAAGGGCCGGGGACAGGTTGGATAATCCGTAGGGGCGTATTGCAATACGCCCCTGCGAATCGTTGGAACCCTTTCCCCCCTACCCCATGATCCACTGGAACGCGTACCCCGCGATCAACGATCCCGCGATGCTCGCGCCCAGGTAGAGGGCGAAGACGCGCCCCCGCACCAGGGCCCAGACGGCCACCATGGCGGGGACGGTGGTGACGGGCCCGGCGATGAGGAAGGCCATGGCGGCGCCTGGGCTCATGCCGCCCTCGAGGAGGCCCTGGACGATGGGGATGGAGGCGATGCCCGAGGTGTAGAGGGGAATCCCGACGGCGGTGGCCAGGGGGATGCCCCAGGGGCTGCCGCCCCCGAGGAGGGCCCGGATCCAGGCCGGGTCCACGTAGTGGACGATCAGGGCCTCGAGGAGAAAGGCCACGGCCAGCCACTTGCCGAGGAAGAGGGTGACCCGGACGGCCTCGCCGATGAAGATGCGGCGGGCGGATCCCCTCTTCGCCCCTCCTTGGTAAGGGGGGGTAGGGGGGGTGGAGGTATCGCAGCACCCCTCCTTGCCGGCGAAGGGGCGGATCTGGCCCGCGAGGATGCCCCGGCGGTCGAGCAGGGTGGTCAGGGCGCCCGCGGCGATCCCCAGGCCCACGGCGACGGCCAGGTTCATCAGGGCGTAGGGCATGCCCAGGAGGCCCGCCGTCAGGGTGAACTTCTCGGGGCTCATGAGGGGGGAGCTGAGCCAGAAGGCCATGACGGGGCCCAGGGGGACGCCTCCCGCCAGCAGGGCCGCGATGAGGGGGATGACCCCGCAGGAGCACAGGGGCGCCACGGCGCCCACGGCCGCCGCACCCAGGATGGCGAAGGCCTCTTGGCGCTCGAAGACGGCCCGGATGCGCCCGGCGGCGCCCGAGGTGATGGCCCAGGCCGAGAGCGCCACGCTCAGGACGAAGTAGGGGAGGATGTTCCAGAAGGCCTTGGCGGTGAAGAGGAGGTTGCGCGCCGCCTCCTGGCCCATCCGCTCCAGGGGGATCCCCGTCGGGAGGCCCAGGGCGGCGGAGCCGCCCGCCAGGGCGAGGAGGAGAAGCGCCCAGGCCCGGCGGCCGCGCAGGGCGCCCGCGAGGCGCGCCAGGCGGCCGGCGGGCGCGCAGCAGGCGGCCCCGGAGGGGGGGGCCGAGAGGACGGGCAGGGACTCGCGGGTTTTCACGGGCGTCCTCCTACTTCTCCGGGAGAGGGGGATCCGGCAGGCAGCAGGGGTCCGCGGGAAGGAACAGGCCCTCGGCCTCGCACGCCAGCTGCTCGACGGCCCAGACGATGGGCTCGCGGTCGCCGGCCGGGAGGCGTCCGAGGAGGGCGCGCTCCCGCTCGGCGCACTCGGCGGTGATCTCGCGGCTGAGGGAGAGCCCCGCCGGGGCCGGGGCCAGGCAGCACACCCGGCGGTCCCCGGGGCGCAGGCGGCGGATGATGAGGCCGCGCTCCACCAGGGGGTCGGCGCAGCGGGTGGCCCCGCTGGGGGTGAGGCCCAGGCGGGTGGCGAGGGCCCCCATGGGGAGGCCGGCGCCCCCGCCCTCCTCGCAGAGGAAGCGCAGGAGGGCCCATTGGTTGTAGGTCAGGCCCCGGCAGCAGACGGCGTCGCGGTCGGCGGGCCGCCGGCGGTCGGCCAGCCGGTCGAGGGCGCGCTTGAGGCGGATGCCGAGCGCCCCGCCGCCCTCTCCAGCCGGGCCACCCGGGCCGCCCGGGGGGGCCGCCTCGGGGCGGGCGGGAGCCGCCCGGGGCGGTGTGGCCTTGCTTGGCATGTCCAGCCCTCCGATCCGGCTCTCCCTCGATTGGCCCCCGCCATTGCTTGAGGTCCAAAATATTTGACTTATGAAAATATATGCGGCGGCTCCCCGCCCGTCAAGCGGAAATCCAGGGATTTGGAAGTCCAGGGGAGCGGTTGAGGCCCTCCCTGCCGGGGCCTATACTCCGAAATCCGTACCATCCCGGCTCACTTTCCGGCGGGCTCCCCGCCTGCCCGGCCGCGAGGGGTTCAGTGGCAGAGGCCGAGCTTCAGGAGATTCCCGAGGAGGCCGCCGCGGGGCGGGTGGCGGAGCTCTACGCGGACATCCGCCAGGTGCTGCGCACCACCCAGGTGAACCTCCTCTTCCGCACCCTGGCCGTCCACGAGGGCTATCTGGCGGCGGCTTGGGCGGCCCTGCGGCCCAACGCCCAGGCCTGCTACTTCGAGCGCTGCGCCGACGGCCTCAGGATGCGGATGGTGCCCCCGATGCCCGAGGACGTGCCCGGCCACGCCGAGGAGCTCGAGGGGCTGGGCTACCCGGAGGAGCGCATCGGGGAGATCGCCGGGATCCTCGACGTCTACAACTACGCGGGCCCCAAGGAGCTCATCCTCGCCGCTGCCCTCAAGGGGGCGCTCAACGGGGTGAGGATGGGTGGGGTGCGGCCCGGCCACGCGGAGGACGCCGAGCTCCTGCCCCTGGGCGCCCCGCCCTCCATGCGGAGGCCCCGGCTGGCCGATCCCGCCCGGGCCGGGGAGAAGGCGGAGGCCGTGTTCGAGCAGATCCGCCAGGGCTCCCCCGGCGGCGCCCTGGCCAGCCTCTGGCGCGCCCTGGGGGATTATCCCGAGTACCTGGAGCTGGCCTGGGGCTTCGTCCGCGAGCAGCGGAAGATGAAGGGCTTCGACATCACGGTGAGCCTCTCCCAGGGCGCGGCCGCCGCCGCCGCCCACGAGTTCCCCCACCCGGTGGTCCTCAGCCGGAGCCAGGCGGCCGCCCAGGGGCTGAGCGGGGCGGAGGCGGACCTCATCGACCGCAAGCTGGATCATCTGATCCAGCTCATCCCCCGCACGGGCAGCGCCATCTTCTTCCTCAAGGCCGCCCTCCTGGGGGAGGGCCGGGTGCGCCGCAAGCCCTTCGAGGGGGAGTAGGGGGGCGGGGCGCGCCGCCGCCTCCTTCGGCGCCCGGCCCGGCCGTCATCCCGGAGAAACGATGAAGAACGTTCCGAGGGGGTCCCTGTGACGCCGTGGGAGGGAGCCCTCGCGGCGGTGGTGCTCTTCCTCGCCGGGACGATCAAGGGCATCATCGGCTTCGCCCTTCCCCTGATCGGGGTGCCCTTCCTCTCCATCTTCATCAGCCCGCGCGAGGCCGTGATCATGATGGCC
>JBBTDR010000253.1:5040-11702 GCA_038042665.1 Nitrospinota bacterium | reverse complement strand
TCTGGATCTCGGTCGACTCTGTAGGGTGTCAGGCCAGCGGCCTTGATTGCAGGCTCGAAAATGTCGTCGTATCTCTTGTCAAAAAGCCCCCCATCAAACGGTTGCATCACAAAGCACATAGGCATGAGACGCTTCCCCATTTCAGGGAGCTAAAATCCATCTAATAAATATTATTTTATCACCATCCGATCTCCCCATCCAGCGGGATCAGGGGGAAGCACTTGAGCTTGACGGCCTCGTTGGTGCCGAAGCCGTGGAGGTAGCTGAGCACGTCCCGCCAGCACTTCTCGGGGGTGGGGCGGTCGGCGGAATGAACCGCCCCGGCCTCTTCCCAGAGCTCCATCGCCATGCGGCAGACCTTGATGGCCGCCTCCGAGGCGAAGACCTTGGACATGAGCCGCTGCTTGGAGTCGTCGGTGGGCCGGCCCCCGTGCCAGGCCGCCGCGTGGACGACGGTGCGGCCCGCCTCGATGAGCATGTACATCTCGGAGATGGCCATCTGCACCCACTGGTGATCCGCCGTCCCGCGCTCCCGCACGGCCCGGCGGGCGAGGTCGAAGGCGAGCCGGGCCGGGCCCATGACGGGGATGAGGGCCCCGCTCACCATGCGGCGGAAGATGGCGAGCCCGTTGTTCCACTCCCCGAGCATGTCCCCCGCGGGCACGCGGCAGTTGGAGAGGACGAGCTCCCCGTTCTGGAGGAGGCGCCGGCCGAGCTTGCTGTGCGCCTCGCCGATGGTGAAGCCGGGGGCGCCCTTGGGGACGATGAAGCCGGTCAGGCCCTGGCTCATGGGCTTCTCGGGGTCGGTGCGGGCGAAGATGAAGTAGTACCTGGCGAGCCCCCCGTTCGAGATGAAGTGCTTGGTGCCGTTGAGGACGTAGGAATCGCCGTCCTTCCGGGCGGTCATGCGCGGGCCGGCGCGGGGCGCCTCGTAGAGGAGGAAGGAGTCGGTGCCGCTCTGGGGCTCGGAGATGGCGATGGCGAGGAGCCCCCGGGGGTCGGTGAGGAAGCCCGGCAGGTGGCGCGCGCGCTGCCCGGGGGTCGTCTCCTCGCAGAGGAGCTGGGTGAACTTGAAGGTCTGGTCCATCGAGACCGCCACTCCCAGGTCGCCGTAGGCCAGCTCCTCGGCGACGATGGCCTGCTGGAGGTGGTTGGCGCCGCAGCCGCCGAGCGCCTTGGGCACGGTGAGGGTGCGCAGGCCCAGGGCGTCCAGCTTCTCGATGAGGGGCCAGGGGAAGGCCTGGTCGGGCGGGGAGTTGCGGTCGCGCCCGGCCGCGATGGGGAGAATCTCCTCCCGGGCGAAGGCGCGGGCGATCTTCTGGAGGGCCAGGTCCTCGGGCGAGAGGGTGAGGTCCACGGGGGTCTCCTTCGCGGCGGGAGCCCATCCTGGGGCCCGCTGCGGCGAAGCTTTTTTTCTCTCTCTCCGGGAGAGGGTCGGGGTGAGGGAGATGCCGTCCGGGCGGGGCGTATTGCCATGCGCCCCTCGTATCCGGCGTCCTCCTAGTGCATGAACCTCCCGCCGTTCACGGCCACGGTCTGGCCGGTGAAGTAGCTCCCCTCGGGGGCGCAGAGGAAGAGCACCCAGCCCACCATGTCGTCCACCTGGGCGATGCGCCCGACCAGGGTGTTCTTGCCGATCATGGCCATCTGCTCGGCGTCGCGGACGGCGACCACGCGCTCGGTGGCCGTGGTGCCCGGGGCGATGGCGTTCGCGGTGACGCCGTGCTTGCCCAGCTCGGCGGCCAGGACGCGGGTGAGGGAGTGGACCCCGGCCTTGGCGGCGGAGTAGGGGGGCGAGGAGATCACCCCCTGGGAGATCGAGACGCCGGCCATGGAGCCGATGTTCACGATGCGCCCGTAGCGCTGCTTGCGGAAGTAGGGGATGGCGTACTTGCAGCTCAGGAAGATGCTCCTGAGGTTGAGGTTGACGACCTTGTCCCACTCCTCCTCGGAGGTCTCTTCCACCGTGAGCTGCTGCCAGAAGCCGCCCGCGCTGTTCACCAGGATGTCGATCCGGCCCGCCTCGCTCCCGATCTGGTCGATGGCGCTCTTCACCCGCTTGGACTCCAGCACGTCGCAGGCGAGGAAGGCGGCCTTCCCCCCCTTGTCCCGGATGCCCTTGGCGGCGGCCTCGCCGGCCGTCTCGTCCAGGTCCACCACGTAGACGCGCGCGCCCGCCGCGGCGAACGCCTCGGCCGAGCCCCTGCCGATGCCCTTGGCGCCGCCGAAGACGGCGGCCACCTGGCCCGCGAAGTCGAACTTGGTCTTGCCCATGCCGGATGCTCTCCTCTGGGGAACGCGCGTCCCGTCTCCCGCTGCGGGAAGGAGCGCGGGTGGATGATCGGCTGAAACCCTCCCGGGGGAAGGGGAGCCCGAAAGATAGCACCCTTCCTCCCCCCGTTGACAAGCGGGAGAGGGCTCTCGCCGAGGGTCCCTTCGTGGCGAAACTTCCGGATATGCCTGTCTGAGGACGATTCTTGCGGAAGCGCAGGGGCGGGCGGACTTCGGCGAGCTCAGACCTCGGCGAGCTCGGTCGAGCCGTCGAGCCGCCGCGCGCCCCTACAGGAGGCGTTGCACCGGAAGCGGCCCTCTACCGGGGCGAGCCCTCGATGAGGCGCGCCACGGTGTCCACGATCCCGTTGTCCCAGAGGGTCCAGGCGGTCACGATGACCACCAAAAGGAGGGCGAAGAGGAGGAGGTACTCGATGAGCCCGCGCCTGGCCTCGGCGGGCCGCCCGGAGGCCGGGGTTTCGCCGCGCGTCATGGAGAGAGGGTCCTCTGGGCCGAACGCGGATGGCGGCGGCCCCCGGCCAGGGCCTGAGGAAAGTATAGGTCTTGCGGGAAGAAATGCAACACTTTGCCGGGCGGGGAGCGTGGGGGGGTGTTTTTGGTGTAGGATCGGCGGCGCGGCGCTTTGCGATGCCGGAGGCGGGGATGTTTGCGGCGAAGCATAATTTCGGACTGGTGGATGCAATCAGGCCCGAGGCCCTCGGGGTGCCGGGCAAGCGCATCTTCCGCATCCTCGTGGATGGGCCCTCGTCCGCGGCGGCCACCCTGTGGGTGGAGAAGGAGCAGGTCTACGGCCTCTCGATGGCCATGAAGAAGATGCTCGAGGTCTCCGAGGGGCCGGAGGCGGAGAAGGACCTGGAGGCCGACTTCCCCCTGCTCACCGACCCCTCGGCCCTGCGGGCGGGCTCCCTCCGGGCGCTCGAGTTCAAGGTGGGGCGCCTGGGCTTGGCCTACGGCCCGGGCGAGCACCTCATCGTCTTTTTCCACGACGCGGGCGAGGAGCCCGGCCGGGGAGAGGACGACGAGGAGGGTGAGGAGCCCGAGGAGGCCGGTCCCCCGCCCACCCTCCAGGTCTGCCTCAAGCGCGGGCAGGCGGAGGCGTTCGTCCGGGAGAGCCTCGAGGTGACGGCCTCGGGGCGGGGGACGGACGCCCTCTCCCGCTCCGCCCTGGTGGCCTCGGGCAAGGTGGACCCGGGCCGGAACGGCCACTTCAAGCACTAGCCCCGCCGGGGCCCCGCTCTCCGCCGCCCGCTCTGAGGTGGTTGCGTTGAACCCCAAGGCGAACCGCAGCCGCTCGCCCAAGGCCGCCGCCGGCCCGCGGGGGGAGGTCCGCTTCACCTTCGAGGAGGCCGAGCGGCTCCTCCTCGACGCCGAGGTCGAGGGCGGGGAGCTCATCCCCCAGGGGTCGAACTACTGCTTCGTCGTCCGGCTCCGGGCCAACGGCGCCTCGTTCCTCGGCGTGTACAAGCCCGCGAGCGGGGAGCGCCCCCTCTGGGACTTCCCCCACGGCACCCTCCACAGGCGCGAGCGCTGCTCCTTCCTCGTGAGCCAGGTGCTGGGCTGGGGCTTCGTCCCCCCCACCGTCGTCCGGGACGGCCCGCACGGCGAGGGCTCGATGCAGCTCTACATCCCCCCCGAGGGGAACTCCAACTACTTCACCCTGCGCGAGGAGGGGAGGCCCGAGCTGCCGCTCGTCGCCGCCTTCGACCTCATCGTGACCAACACCGCCCGCAAGGGGGGCCACTGCTTCAGGGGGCGGGACGGCCGCATGTGGGCCATCGACCACGGCCTCACCTTCCACCCCGAGCCCAAGCTGCGCACCGTCATCTGGGACTTCGCCGGCCAGCGCCTGCCCGGGGAGCGGGTGGCGGACCTCCAGCGCCTGGCCAGCTCCCTCGGCGACCCCCAGGACCCCCTCCGGCGGGAGATGGACGGCCACCTCGGCTCCGAGGAGATCGAGACCTTCCGCCGCCGCGTGCGCGCCCTCGCCCAGAACCCCCGGCTCCCGAGCCCGCAGGAGTACCGGAGCAACCCCTGGCCCCTGCTTTGATGGAGAGGACCCGAGGCATGCGAACCTCCCCCCGCACCCCCCTGGCCGCGCGCTTCTCCCGATCCCTCCGGGCCGCGCTGCTGTCCGGCCTCCTCGCCCTGGGCGCCGCCGGGTGCGGCTCGGTCTCCTTCACCGGCGGGGGCGCCGCCGGCGACACCCTCGCCTACGAGGAGGCCCAGCGCGGGCACACCGCCCCCGCCTACACCCGCTACCTCGAGAAGCACCCCGCGGGCGCCTATGCCCGCCAGGCGCGCCACTGGGCCGAGCGCCTGGCCTACTACGACGCCCTCTCCGCGCGCGACCCGCGCGTGCTCGAGAGCTTCCTCCGCCGCTACCCCCAGAGCGGCTATGCCAACGACGTCCAGGCCAGCTACCAGCGCGCCGAGTACCAGCGCGTCCGGGGCGCGGACACCATCGAGGCCTACCGCGCCTTCGCCGCCCAGTTCAGGGGCCAGCGCAGCGAGTGGACCGAGGCCGCCACCCAGCGCCTCGAGCGCCTCCTCCTCGACCGCGCCAAGGAGGGCGGTCAGGAGATCGAGCTCTCCCGCTACGTCCACGACAACCCCGGGAGCCCCTACCTCCCCGAGGCCCGCGAGGCCCTGCGGCGGCTGGCCTTCCAGCGCGTCGTGCGGTCCCAGGACGAGAAGGACTGGCGCGACTTCCTCCGCGACCACCCCGGCACCCCCGAGGCCGGGCGCGTGGCCCAGCACATGGAGGACGAGGCCCTGCGCGGGGCCGAGCGCTCGGGGCGCGTCTCCGCCCTTCAGCGCTTCCTCGAGCTCTACCCCGGCTCCCGCCACAAGGACCGGGTGCAGGCCGCCCTCCAGCTCCTGAACCGCGGCAAGGACCGCCGGGCCCCCGCGCACGTGAAGATCCTCAACGCCGAGGTCGAGGTCTACACCCCGCCCAAGTGCTCGGGCTGCAAGGCCGTCCTGCGCGTCCACGGCACCCTGCACAACACCGACGCGGACTTCACCTACGACCTCGTCCTCGAGGCCCAGCTCAAGGAAAGCGCCGGCACGTGCTGCCTCACCCTCCACCGCGAGCGCGGCCTGCGGCCCGGCGAGCGCAGGCCCTTCGTCTTCACCATCCCCGGCAAGGCGCCCCCCGCCTCGGGCCGCCCGCCCGGCTTCGAGGTGCGCGTGGCCGAGGGCCTCGCCCGCGAGGACGGGCCCGCCAGCCAGCGCCTCACCATCCCGGGCCTGGGCACGGGCGAGAAGGCCCCCCCCGCCGACACCTTCAGGCCCGAGAAAGTGCCGCCGCTGAGATGAGGGGGGATTTCGCTTCCGGCCTATCTTTTGGAGTAGAGTGAATGGCGCGGGAAGGCCTGCCGGAGTACGCGATCACCCCGCACGCGGCCTTCGAGATGGAGAGGCGCGGCCTTCCCCCGGACGTGGTCCGGGACATCCTCTCGAATCCCGGTCAGCGAATCGCGGCTCGAAGCGGCAGGGACGTGTTCCAGTCGATTGTTGAGCATGGCGAGGTTCGCTGGCTTGTCAGGGTCATCGTTGACATGGATCGGCGGCCCCCGGAGGTCGTGACCGCCTATCGGACGAGCAAGATCGAGAAGTATTGGAGGGAGCGGCCATGAAGGTTACCTTCGACCCCCGCACGGACACCCTGAGCGTGATCCTCAAGGACTCGCCCGTGGCGGAGAGCGACGAGGACAAGCCGGGCGTCATCCTCGACTACGACGCCCAGGGGCACCTCGTCTCCCTCGAAATCCTCGACGCCTCCAAGCGCGTCACCGACGCCCGCAAGGTCGAGTTCCAGATGGCGGAGTAGAGTCACTCCCGCCATCTTCATCCTCGGCCTGGGCTCCGTCGAGCGGCGCCGCCCGCCGACACCTTCCGCCCCGAGCGGGTGCCGCCGCTGAGATAAAAAAAGGGGGCGCCCCGGAGGGCGCCCCTCTTCAACGGCGGATTGGAAGGCGGGGGAGCTACTGCCCCTGCTTCTGCTGGCGCTCCTTGCGCTCCCTCTCGACCCTCTCCTTCAGGGCCTGGGCCCGCTCCTTGATCTCCTGCATCGTGTCCCGGTCCTGCTGGGTCGGTCCGCCCGTCAGCTTGTCGGAGCCGATCTCCTTCGTCTCCTTCTCCTTGGGCGCGGCCTCCTTCACCTTCGTCTCCTTCTCCTTCTTCTCCGCTGCCCCCGCCGGAGCCCCGGCCAGCATCACCGCGAGCGCCGCCCCCAGCACATCTGGTTGCAGGACAGGCATGGCCGGATGTCGGCGGCGCGCTGATCCTTCGCCTTGTTGACCCAATGCGGATCGGCGATCTGGCCGCGCACGATGGAGACCATGTCGGCCTGGCCGGAGGCGATCAGG
>JBBTDR010000253.1:0-5030 GCA_038042665.1 Nitrospinota bacterium | reverse complement strand
CAGCACCGTCCCCGCCACCCCGCCCAAGCGGATCATTCTGGATTCCTCCCCGTGGATGAAACCGCCCGCAAACTCCGAACGAACGGGCGGAGGCAAGACCAAGCGACGGTGTATTATAGTACCGGGCGTGAGGCCCCGCCCGCCGGCGGCTTCAAGCCCGGGAAGGCGCCGCCGATCAGATGAGGGGAGATGGGATGATTCCTTCCCGTCTGGCCGCGCGCTTCTCCGGGCTCCTGCTGTGCGGCCTCCTCGCCGGCTGCGCCTACGAATGGCGGAGGCCCGGGACGGCCCCGGCCCAGGCGCGCCGGGACGGGGAGGAATGCGCCGTCCAGGCCCAGGCCGGCGCCCGCTGGGCGCGCCACTACCGCTTCCCGCCCCGGGAGGTGAGGCGCAAGATCGGCGACACCATCGTCACGGAGCGCGAGTACCCCCCGGAGTCCTACGTCCAGTCCCGTCTCTTCGCCGAGTGCATGGAGAAGCGGGGATACGCGGCGGTGCGGAAGGACGCCCGGTAAGACGGGCGGGCGCCATCGCCGCCCGCCTCCTCGGCCTGGCCGAGGAGGCCGTGAAGGGGGGGAAGGAGGTGGAGGTGGTGCGGTTCGCGGCGTGAGAAGAGGTCGTGAGGGGAGAGTGAACCAGAAGCAGACCCTTCGCGGAGTTTACCCTGAGCGCAAGCGAAGGGTTCAGGGTGACGGCCTACAGCCATATCTGAGCACACGCCCGTCATTCTGAGCGAAGCGAAGAATCCGCTTCTTCCATTATCGAGGACGAACAGGAGCCACATCATAGAGTTCAAAATCTGTAACATTTGATGCTTTGTTATCATGATCGTGATCGACATACACTCGGTACAGCGCCTGAAAATGATCTCCGGGTCGGATTCCTCTTTTCTTCAGCATATCGTCAAGTTGTGAGAGTCGAGGCGCCTCTCTGAGCAACTGGGAGAATGCCTTGATGCCTTGGCCATGAAGATCGGAACAGTCAAGGATGCTTGTTTCGTTTCTCTCGTTCCAAATATTCGGAACATAGTTGACCATTAACCAATCCTGAGTCAAAAAACGCTCTGTTCCATCCGTTCGGGGGGAAAAGAGTTCATTGGTTTCCTCATCTTTAATTGCTTGTTGCCATGAAGTATGCACTTCTCCGTCAACATATCGAGCCGGACCAGCCCGTTCGGGCTCGCGGAAGTTGTACTCGAATCGCCATCGCCTTTCGACTCTCGGTGGGATATATTCGTAGCGCTTTGTCTGGGGGTTTTGCTGGTAGCCTTGCCATTTTCGCGAAAAAATATTTGAGTTCGGTCCTCCAATCAGGACCAATGGACGTGAGTCCTCCGTTATTGGAAGGTGATCCAAAGGAGTGGATTCTAGTTTCAATCCTGCTTCTCTCCACAGCGGAACTATATCGATACAGGGATTGAAAATGTCAGGGTGAATTTTCCCTTTTGCTAGGTAATCTTTGTGGTCGAGACCCGGCACTAACCAGTATGATTTCCAATCGCCAAATAGGTGACGAAGATAGGGGCCAGTCTGAGGAGCAGGAACCCCAGGGCGCAAGAGGGTCTCCAGCACTTGTATGACAAAATTTGTTGCCAGCTCAGGAGCAAGGCTATGTGCGCCCCATCCCATTGTCACACCTGCTATCCATGCTAAGAATCCTCTTCGACTGATTCGGTGTTCTGTTGTCATGGTACTTCTCCTTTGCATGTAGCCGAACGCCTGCGGTTAAGTCGTGCTCCATTATTTATGCTAATGAGTATTACTTACAATATATAATGTGGCTTGCTGGGTGACTCCACATTTTTTTATGCTTCGACTTCCGTAAGACAAACTTCCCAATTCTTGGAATCGGGCTCTCCCCCCACCCCGAATATTCCGCATTTTGAGGTAACCGCCTCTCCCTCCTCCCGGCCTATATTCCCGGTGGGCGGCGTGCGCCCCCCAGGGCCGACCCCTCCATCCCCCTCTTGATTAAGGGGGGGGCGAGGGGGAGTGGTTCCCCTTGCAAGGGGTCTGTAGGGGCGTACGGCGTACGCCCCGGTTTGGATCCGGCGTGCGCGAGGGCGAGCGCCGCTCGCCCCTACGGGAACCGGGCAAGGGCGTCTCCCCCGCCTTCTCCCGGTGGGGAAGGGAGAAAAACGCCTGGAGGGTCGGGAGGAATCGGGCCTCGTCACGGTTAGTAACGGGAATTGAGGGGAAAAACGTGTTTTTTTATCTCCGCCGCCGGAGCCAGAAGGTCGGGCGGTTCACCTTCCGCAGATTTTGAGCGAGAAACCGGCCGAGGGAGGGGTTCCCCGCGAGGAGGGGGCGGCGCCAGCGGCGGGCGAGGTCGAGGGATTTGGGCGAGTCGTCCTCGGGATAGAACGCCTCGAAGGGGTCCCAGAGGTCGGCCCCGGGGCGGCGGACGAGGGGGAGGCCCCCGGCTTCCTTCACGAGGAGGACGCCCGCCGCCACGTCCCAGATGCTGGGGGCGCCAAAGAGGGCGTAGTGGAGCCCCCCCCTGGCGACGAGGGCCAGCTCGTAGGTGATGGAGCCGGGGGCCCGCACCTCGCCCAGGCCGCTCTGCTTGAGGGGCCCGGTCGGGCGGAACTGGGTGAGGTAGGTGCCGGGGAGGCTCGAGATGCGCCTGCCGGTGGGCTTCTCCTCGGTGGCGACCTGGATGGCGTGGTCCCCCCGCCAGGCGCCCCCGCCCGCCCAGGCGCGGTAGACGGTGCCCGCCGTCACCCCCAGCTCGGGGGTGAAGATGGCCCCGGCCACGGGCTTGCCTTTCCTCAGCACCCCCACCGAGCAGCCCCAGACGGCCAAGCCGTTCAGGAAGTTCTTGGTGCCGTCGAGGGGGTCGAGCACCCAGAGGTAGTCGGGCACGGCCTGGGCGCCCTCGGCCCGGGCGGCCACCTCGTCCTTGGGTTTCTCCTCGCCGAGGACGCCGTGGCCGGGATAGCGGGCGAGGATGTTCCGCGTCAAGAAGGCCTGGCTCGCGCGGTCGGCCTCGCTCACGGGGTCGGTCCTGCCGGAGTCCTTGTAGTCCACCTCGACCTGCTTGCCGAAGAGGCCCAGCAGGATCCCCCCCGCGCCCCGGGCGAACTCGGCGGCGGAGGCGGCCAGCTCCTCGGGCTCGGGGGGCCCGTGCATCAGACGGCCTCCGGGAGGGGGACCCCCAGACGCCCGCCGATCTCGGCCATCTCCTTCAACCGCTCGGGGGAGAGGGGGATGCCCCGCTCGCGCCGCTCGCGCTCCCGCTCGGCCTCCATCTCCCCGGGCATCCAGATGCGCTCCACCCCGGCCGCCTTGGGGGCCGCGCGCAGGACGTTGCAGAAGGCGTCCGCCGCGGCGCGGAAGGCCGCGACGGGGAGGAAGGCCTCGATCCGGATGGCGAGGAAGAAGTGGGCCACCCGGCTCTTGCCCGAGTAGTCGCCCACTTCCTTCACCTGGTGGCTGAAGCCCGAGCCCACGAGGCCGGCCAGGAGGGCGTCGATGAGGATGGAGAGGCCGCTCCCCTTGTGGCCGGCGATGGGGGAGAGGAGGGCGCTCTTCAAGACCTCGTTGGGGTCGGTGGTGGGCTGGCCGCCCGGGTCGAGGCCCCAGCCCTCGGGGATCTTCTTCCCGGCGCGGGCGGCCTCGAGCACATAGCCGCGCGCCACCACGCTCAGCGCCATGTCCAGGCAGAGGGGCGGGGCGCCCGGCAGGGCGATGGAGATGGGGTTGTTGCCGATGAGGGGGGCCCTGGCGCCGTGGGGGGCGATGTTCTTCATGGTGGTGGTGGTGACGATGCCCGCCATCCCCTCCCCGACGGCCAGCATGGCGTAGGTGGCGGCGGCCCCGAAGTGGCTGCTCTCCTTGACGAGCACGAGGGCCACGTTGTGCCTCCCGGCGCGGGCGATGCACTCCTCCATCGCCCGGCGGGCGACGATTTGCCCCATGCCGTTGTCCCCGTCCATGAGGGCGAGGGCCCCGCGGTCCTTCTCCACCCGGATCCGGGGGTTGGGGTTCAGCACCCCCGCCTCGACCCGCCGGGCGTAGTTGGGCAGGCGGATGACCCCGTGGCTCGAGACCCCGCGCAGCTCGGTCAGGACGAGGGTGTGGGCCAGCCAGTTCGCGTCGCCCTCGGGCATCCCCAGCTTGTGGAAGACCGCGGTGATGAACCCCTCGAGCGCCTCGGGCAGCATGCGGCCGCTCATCCCTTCCTCCCTGGAGCCGGGTCCCTGCGCGTGAGAAGAAAGGCGGCCCCGCGCCGCTCGTGCTCCCCGCGGTCCACCCCGGCGAGGAAGTCCGCCCGGGAGACGGACCAGCGGTTCACCTCGCCGAGGGGCCTCGCCTCCCATCCCCCGGCCCGCCAGAGGCCCTCGCTCCCGGCGTAGCTGGGCCCCGTCTGGACGATGGCCAGGAGCCAGCGCACGGCGGGGTGGGCCAGGATGCGGGCGTCCTCCCCCGCGTCGAAGGGGAGCCAGCAGGCGAGGACCAGGTCCGGCCGGTGGCGATCGAGGGCGGCCGCCGTGTCGAGGGCCTCGATTCCTTCTCCCCCGCGCGGGTCGGTGAGGCGAAGGGGGACGCCCCCTTCCCGCAGCGCCCGCCCCAGCGCCCCGCCGCCCGAGCCCACTTCGAGGGGCCTCTCCGCGCCGGTGCCGCGCAGGGCCCCGGCGAGCGCCTCCACCCACTCCCGGACGGGGAGCTGGTGGACCCCCTCCCGCTCGCACCAGGCCGCCCAGCCTTGGCCTTTCTCCTCGCGGGCGAGGAGGGCCAGCGCCTCGCGGTAGGAGAGGAGCGTCAGGACCGCCTCAGACGCTCGGCCCGGCGCGGTTGATGGCGAAGGCGTTGTCCTCGTGGATGCACTCGGCCTTGGTCAGCCTGCCGCTGGCCACCGCGATGACTTCGTCGTAGAGCCGCCGCCCCGCCACCGGGATGGGTGTCCCCTCGAAGACGTCGGTCACGAGGACGTCCGTCGTGTCGTGCTGGAGCTTGGCCGAGAGGGGGTTGCCGGTGACGCGGATGGTGGGCATGAGGGGGTGGTTGATGGTGTGCCCGCCCCCCGTC
>JBBTDR010000252.1:0-3898 GCA_038042665.1 Nitrospinota bacterium | reverse complement strand
GCTCGGAATGACAGTCTTTGGTTTCTGGTTTCCACTTTTGAAAGCTGTTTCTGGGACACGGCACCAGGACCCTCCCCGGCGGTTCACGGGCAGGGCCGCGCCTTGGAGAATGCCCGGATCGTCCCCTGCGCGGATTCCCGGCGGGGGAAAGATGCCCCCCGCGGCCCCGGCTCCCCCTCCCGCCGGGAGGGGGAGGGGGAATGGCGGCCGCGGCATGAGCAACGCGTTTGGATTGCACGCCTACTCCCCGAAAACCCGGTCGGGCGCCACCCACCCCCTCGCCCGCTCGGCGGGGGGGAGCACCCGCCCCACGGCGAGGAGCGCCCCCCCCTGGGCGAGGAGCCGCACCCGGCCCTCGCCGGGCGGGTCGCCGGCCCAATCCCTGGGCCTGAGGGCCGCGCCGTGGCGCAGCCGCTCCTCGGCCTCGGGCCGCACGGTGAGGGCGGGCAGGTGGGCGATGGCCTCGGCCGGGGGGAGGAGGGCCTCGGCCAGCCTCCCCTCCCCGGCCAGGCGCTGGATCGCCTCGAGCGGGCGGGCGTCCTCGAGGCGGAAGGGCCCGAGAGCCGTCCGCGCGAGGGCCTCGAGGCAGCCCCCCGAGCCCTGGAGGGTCCCCAGGTCGTGGCAGAGCGAGCGGATGTAGGTGCCCCGGGTGCAGGTCACCTCGAAGGCGAGGAGGGGCCCCTCGACCTCCAGGGCCCAGATGGCGAAGACCTCGATGGGCCTGCCCTTGCGCTCCACCTCCACCCCGGCCCGGGCCAGCTCGTGAAGCCGGGCGCCGCTCACCTTGAGGGCGGAGTACATGGGGGGCACCTGGACCGACTCCCCGAGGAAGGTGGCGAGCAGGCGCTGGGCCCCCTCCAGGGTGATCTCGCCCGGCTCCCGCTCGGCGAGGACGCGGCCCGTCACGTCCAGGGTGTCCGTCACCCGGCCGAAGCGCACCACCGCCCGGTAGGTTTTCCGGCAGTCCAGCAGATAGGGGAAAAGCTTGGTCGCCGCCCCCAGGCAGATGGGCAGCACCCCCTCGGCCATGGGGTCGAGGGTGCCGGCGTGGCCCACCTTGGTCCGGGGCGGGACGAGCCGCCGGATGGCCTCGACCACGTCGTGGGAGGTCGGGCCCGGGGCCTTGCGCAGGTTGAGGGCGCCGGAGAGCTTCACCCGGCCTCCTTCTTCTTCCTCCGCTCCCGCCGGCGGAGGGAGAGGAGGAGGCGCTCGATGCGGTCGCTGTGGGCCATCCCCCGGTCCGGCACGAAGGTGAGGCGGGGGGTGCGCCTGATCTCGAGCCGCTCGCCAAGCCGGGCCTGGAGGAAGCCCGCCGCCCGTTCGAGGCCCTTCCGGCCCTCGGCGACCTCCTCCTCGCTCCCCTGCCCCTCCCCGTAGCGGCTGAAGTGCACCGTGGCCCGGCCCAGGTCGGCGGAGACCTCCACCCGGGTGATGACGACGTGGCGCACCCGGGGGTCCTTGACCTCCTTGAGCAGCAGGCTGGCGAGCTCGGCCTGGATGAGCTCGGCCACCCGGGCCGTGCGGGGGTACTGCATGGGGGGCTCCGCTGGAAAAAGCCAGCCGCGAAATCTCGTCACGCATCCATCCGTTAGGGCCTGGACCTCACTCCCTCCCGCTGGGAGGGGGTTGGGGTGGCGGTGCCCGCCACCGCCCGGGGGGAAGGAGAGCCCCGGCTGAGTCCGCCTTCCCCCACCCTGCCCTCCCCGACTCGACTGAGCTCGCCGCGGGCCGGATGGGGAGGGGAAAGCTCCATCCGATCGCCGGGCGCTCGCGCGGCGGCCCGCCCGGCCCGCGCTTCACCGCTAGAGGATCTCGATGGTGAAGTCCGCGATGACGGCCAGCCCCATGCCCTCGATGGCGTCGAGGGCCTTGCGGAGCCGGCTGTCGAGCATCCTCCCGTCGTTGCCGACGGCGCCGACGCCGATGCGGCAGAGCTGCCACTTGTCCTGAAAGTCCAGCTCCGCCACCGACACGTTGAAGCGCTGGCGCAGGCGCGAGGTGATGGACTGGACGATTTTGCGCTTGGCCTTGAGGGAGCCGCTCTCGTGGATCTGAAGGTCCACCGTCAGGAGGCCCAGCGTGGCCATCGTGCCGGTCTCCTCCGCGGGCGGCCGCCGCGCCTAGAGGGTGCGGGCGACCTCCTCCGTCAGGAAGGGCTCGATGACGTCCCCCTCCTTGAGGTCGTTGTAGCGCTCCAGGCCGATGCCGCACTCGTAGCCCTGCTGGACCTCCTGGACGTCGTCCTTGAAGCGCCGCAGCGAGGAGAGGCGCCCGGTGTAGACGACCACGTTGTCGCGGATGAGGCGCGCCTCCGAGCCGCGGCGGATGGAGCCGTCCGTCACGTAGCTGCCGGCGATGGCGCCCACGCCCGGCACGTGGAAGGTCTTGCGCACCTCGGCGTGGCCGCGCACGACCTCGCGCTTGATCGGCTCGAGGATGCCCTCGAGGGCGGACTTCACCTCCTCGATGGCGTCGTAGATGACGGAGTAGAGCCGGATGTCCACCTTCTCGCGCTTGGCCGTCGCGGCGGCGCCGGGCGTGGGCCGAACGTTGAAGCCCACGATGACGGCCGAGGAGGCGGCGGCCAGCATGACGTCGGTCTCGGTGATGCCGCCGGCCGAGCTGTGGAGGATGCGCACCCCCACCTCCTCGTTGCCGAGCTTGAGGAGGCTCTCGCGCAGGGCCTCGATGCTGCCCTGGACGTCGGCCTTGAGGATGATGTTGAGCTCCTTGAGGCGGCCCTCCTTCACGCCGGCGAGGAAGCTCTCGAGGCTCACCTTCGCGCTGACCATGAGGGCGGCCAGGCGCTCGCGCTGCTGGCGCTTGCCGCTGATCTCGCGCGCCAGGCGCTCGTTCTCGACCACGGTGAAGGCGTCGCCCGCCTCGGGCACCCCCGCGAAGCCAAGCACCTCGGCGGGGGTCGCGGGAGCGGCGGTCTTGAGCTTGCGGCCCTGGTCGTCGAGGAGGGCCCGCACCCTGCCGTGCCACTTCCCGGCCACGAAGGTGTCCCCCACCCGGAGGGTGCCGCGCTGGACGAGGACGGTGGCCACCGGGCCCCGGCCCTTGTCGAGCTTGGCCTCGACCACCACGCCCGAGGCGTCGCGCTCGGGGTTGGCCTTGAGCTCCATGAGCTCGGCCTGGAGGATGGCCAGGTCGAGCAGATCATCGATGCCGGTGCCCTGGCGGGCCGAGACGGGGCAGTAGACCGTCTCCCCCCCCCAGCCCTCGGGGATGAGGCCCAGGTCCGAGAGCTGCTGCTTGATCCGGTCGGGGTTGGCGTCCGGGAGGTCCATCTTGTTCACGGCCACCATGATGCGCACCCCCGCCGCCTTGGCGTGGGCCACGGCCTCGCGGGTCTGGGGCATGACGCCCTCGTTCGCGGCGACGACCAGGATGACCAGGTCGGTCACCTTGGCCCCCCGGGCCCGCATGGCGGTGAAGGCCTCGTGGCCGGGGGTGTCGAGGAAGACGGCGGTGCCCTTCGAGGTGGTGACCTTGTAGGCGCCGATGTGCTGGGTGATGCCGCCCGCCTCATGCTCCATCACGTTGGCCTTGCGGATGGCGTCGAGGAGCCGCGTCTTGCCGTGGTCGACGTGGCCCATGATGGTGATGACGGGAGCGCGCGGCCGGAGGCTCCCGGGCGGGTCCGCGTCCTGGACGAGGACGTCCTCGATGCGCTCCTTGGCGATCTCCACCTCGTAGCCGAATTTCTCGCTCAGGGTGGCGGCCGTGCCGTGGTCGAGCAGCTGGTTGATCGTGGTCATCTGGCCCATCTTCATGAGCTCTTTGATGACCTCGGCCGCCTTGACGCTCAGCTTATCGGACAGGTCCTTGACCGTGATGGCCTCGGGCAGGCGCACCATCCCCCGCCGCTGGGGCTTGACGGGGGCGGCGGGAG
>JBBTDR010000251.1:0-11093 GCA_038042665.1 Nitrospinota bacterium | reverse complement strand
CGAAGCATAAACGAAAAACATCAAAATGTCAAACATTTTGTGCTCGGATTAATATATCTGGCCTAGAAGGAATAGGTCGGCGTTCATATCTGGAACGTGCATGCAAAGACAATTTGGGTTTGAATTTAGGGCCGTATTTTAGGTTCGACGAGACAATAGATCTTGATGACCTGTATCTTTGGACTTTAGATGAGACTTCCGACTTGGGAACACGAGAAAATATGGCATCGGAAATACGTACCTTTTCATCTCAGCCTCAGTCAGTTAAAATCGAAGAAATTATTAATCGCCTCAAAATTCTATGTAGCGATAACTGCGTACCATGCTTCGTCGATTTCGGGGGATTCCTTGATGATCTGGGACAATACAAGGAACCATATGTCGAACTTTTGAATGCCTTCGCCCTTCTTGACGAAGATTATTACCTGGCCTTAATTCACAGGCGGTCGCCTTTCGTGGACGATCTGCCATTTGCACCCAAAATATTGCGGCAGAAAGTTCAACCACTGCAGAAAGAAGAAATGACGCTTTTATGTCAACAATTGTTTCGTCTAAATAGACGAAAAATAAACATGGCCTCAATAGAAGAGATCGTAACATACATGGGCGGTCATCCTCTCGCCGCCTATTTCACCCTTTCTTACGTGGTGGATTATGGCCTGCAAGCTCTGGTCGCCGATAAATCGATTCTTGTCGATTTTAATGCGAAGAAATTCACAAGATATATCGGCGGCCTTACCTTTTCAGATACAGAATGGTTTGTCCTTCAATATCTCGCGTCAGAACAAGTTCTCCCATTAAGCATCATTGGAGTCGTTGCAGATCTAAGGCCAGAGGATCTGGCTCCGTTACTCAGAAACCTCATCGACCATTCCCTTGTATTAGTCATGGATGACAACTACACGATTTCCCCACCCATAAGAGATGCAATTCATAGAGTTCGGGGATTCATTGACGCGGAAACTTATCAAGAAATTCGGCGTAGGATAACGGAGACGTTTTGGTCTAATGATAAGGCCGCGCCTCAAATCGAAGTTGTTGATGCAACTCTCCATGCCGTAGCAAGAAGTGGGTCGGCCGATCTGTCCCCATACCAGGACTTAACCCGTACGTCAATCGTTCACAGGCTAGCGCGAGAGTGCTACATTCGCAGGGAATGGGAGCCCGCGCTGGAATACGCCACCCGCGCGGAATCGATGGATCCATCTCGCAGGGAGGTTAAGATAATCTCGTTTAAGTCTTTGGTCCAGTTGGAAAAGTGGGACCAAGCAGAGATCAAATTGAATGAGATCCAACGCTCGGGCAATCGTCTGTCATTTTACCTGAAAGGCTTTATGCTGCGGAGACGGCGCCAGTTCCAACAAGCCATTAGTTGCTTTGAATTAGCCTTGAAATCTGGTGACAAAAGTCACTCTGTCTATCGCGATTATGCCGATTGCCTACACCGTTGCTCTCGCTACAAAGATGCCTTGGAAAATGTTGAAATCGTATTAAAGCGCGACCCCGAAAACATCTTTGCACTTGATCTCGCCATTCGCATTTGCTCCGACATGGAGGATACTACAAAGGCAGAATATTTTCTCGCAGAACTAGAGCAACATGACATTAATGGACGCTTCATTCATCATAGGCGCGCAAAGGTCTTGACCGAAAAACGAATGTGGGAGACTGCATTAATTGAGGTAGAAAAGGCCTGCACCACGGGATTTTCTACTTTTGAGGCATTCGCCCAAAAAGTTGACACCCTCATAGAAATGACTCGGTTTGAAGATGCGGGTCTCGCACTGAATATACTAGAAAGGAGATTCCGTGGCCAAAGAAGAGATGTGCAGAAAGGTTTGCGATGCAAATTACTAATACGTCAGGGCAATTGGAGAGAGGCCAAATCCATATGGGATAACCTCGATGACAAAACCTTGGGGGTCCATCTAGGGCTACTTCAAAGAATTCTCGAGCTTAAAGGCTCAGATGCATTAGTCCCTCTAGCTGAGAGAACTCAAGCAAAAGACGAGGCCGAAAAATTGAAAGCAAAATTGCAGAAGATTCGCATTCCTATTTCTCATGATTACGAAGAAGAAGATCAATTGCTATAGCTAGTTACTAGCATTCGCTCGCCGAACTGTATTACAAGAATTTTCGGTCTTATTTTGCACTTGGAATTATCTCTTCTGTATCCCCCTCAATATCTCCACCTTGATCCGGTCCTCCTCGCCGCCGAAGCGGCGGTGGAGATATTCGAGGAGGGCGCGCGTCCAGCCCTCGCGGTCCCCGGGCGGGGGGACGAGGTAGAGGGAGGCGCCGAAGCGCCAGAGGCCGTCCTCCCCGCGCACGATGAGGTCGAGGCGCACGTCGGGCTGCTCGGCGAGGTGGAGGGCGGCCAGGAGGTCTCTCCCCTCCTCCAGGCGGAAGGGGAGGCGCCGCTCCTCCCCGCTCCCGAAGCGGAGCCTCACGCATGGGTCCCCGCCCTCCCCCGCGGCCAAGGCGAGCTCCGCCGCCGCCGCCCCCGCGGGCGCCTTGGCGTCCAGCCCGGCGGCGAGGTAGGGCCCCCCGCCCACCGCGAAGCGCCCGGCCGCGAGCACCCCCCCGGCCCCTCCGGAGGGGCCGCCCGCGCCCGGCTCGACGGCTCGACCGAGCTCGCCGAGGTCCGGGCTCGCCGAAGTCAGGAATTCCCGCAGCCCCTCCGGCAGGCGCTCGCGGCCCGGCTGGGCGGTGGGGGTCTCGCCCCCCTCGAGGAGGCCCAGGCGCCGGGACCAGGCCAGGAGGGAGCTCAGCAGCGGCACCGAGGGGCGCAGCCCCTCGGCCTCCCAGGGGATGAGGCTCTCGGCGGCCTCCCGCAGGCTCTCCAGGAGGGCGGCGTGGGCCCCGGCGAGGGCCTGGAGGCGCCCGCGGCCCGGCTCCCGGTCGAGGGCGCCCCGGATGGCCTCGGCGGCGGCCAGGCGATCCACGAAGGGCGCGAGGTGGGGATGCTCCCCCGCCGCGGCGAAGAGCCGCCGGGCCGAGGCGGCGGCCTCCGCGAGGCCGTTCGCCGCGAGCCACTCCTCCAGGGCGAAGGGCAGGGGCTGGAGCCCGATCTGGGGGTCCCGGACGCGGCGCCAGAGGGCGCGCGCGCCGTCGAGGGCCAGGCGCACCGCCTCCTCGGCCTGGATGCCCCAGGCGCCGGTGAGCTCGGCGCGGATGGCCTCCTCGGCGGCTCCCCGGTCGAGCAGGCCGGCCAAGCGGCGCAGGAGGAGGCTGAAGAAGGCCGTCTGGGCCCGGGCGAGGGAGGAGACCCGCCCCGGGGTGGAGGTGAGGGCGGTCAGCAGGAGGTAGAGGATGCCGATGGGGATCCGGGCGCCGGGGGCCCCGAAGAGCCGGGCCAGCCCCTCCAGCCGGCGGAGGACGGCCCCCAGCTCCTCCCCCGCGAGCAGCCGCAGGTGGGCGAAGGCGAGCGGGAGGCACTCCTCGGGCAGGGTGGGCTCGGCGGCCGGGGGGAAGAACAGGCGGCTGAGCTGGGCCCGGGCCTCCCCTTCGGCGGGGCCGAAGTTCTCCCCCAGGTACGCCGCGCACCGGCGCTCCCACCAGGCGTCGAGGGGGGAGGGGCCGCTCATGGGCCCGAGGGCCCGCGCGGGGTGGACTCCCGCGGGGTGGCTTCCCGCGGGGTGGCTTCCCGCAGGGAAGCCTCGCCGCGCCGCTGGAGCAGCCGCCCCGCCCCGAAGAGGAGGGCGGCGGAGCCCAGGACGAGGAGTTGGACCCCGTAGGCCGAGGGCGCGGAGAGCCCGATGAGGAGGGCCAGGCCGCAGTCCACCATCGCGAGGAGCTGGAGGGCGCGCCCGAGGCGGCGGAGGAACATCAGCCCAGCTGGCTCACGGCGGCGCGGATGCGCTCGATGCCCTTCTGCACGTTCTCGTACGAGGTGGCGTAGGAGAGGCGGAGGAAGCCGTCGTCCCCGAAGGCGCTCCCGGGCACCCCGGCGCACTCGGCGTGCTCAAGGAGGTAGAGGGCCACGCCGTTCGAGTCCTGGATCGGGCCGGCGGGCCCCTTGCGGCCGAAGAGGCCGCTCACCCGGGGGAAGACATAGAAGGCCCCCTTGGGCGTCACGACCGAAAGGCCCTCGATGGCGTTCAGCCCCTCCACGATGGCGCGGCGGCGCCGGTCGTACTCGGCCACCCAGCCCTTGAGGAAATCGTGGGGCCCGCGCAGGGCGGCCACGCCCGCCCACTGGGCGAAGGTGACGGCGTTGCTCGTGCTCTGGCTCTGGAGGGTGTCCATGGCCTCGATGATGGGGGCGGGGCCCAGGGTGTAGCCCAGCCGCCAGCCCGTCATGGCGTAGGTCTTGGAGAAGCCGTCGAGCAGGATGGTGCGCTCCTGCATCTCGGGCGAGAGGGAGGCGATGGAGACGTGCGCCTCCCCGTCGTAGAGGATCTTCCCGTAGATCTCGTCCGAGAGCACCATGGCGCCCGAGGCGAGGACGATCTGGGCGATCGCCTCCAGCTCCCGGCGGCTGTAGACGCAGCCCGTGGGGTTGCAGGGGCTGTTCAGCACCACGAGCTTGGTGCGCGGGGTGATGGCCCGCCGGAGCTGCTCCGGGGTGAGCTTGAAGCCGCTCTCCTCGGTGGTCTGGACGAGCACCACCTTGGCCCCGGCGAGGACGGCCACGGGCTCGTAGGCCACCCAGATGGGGGCGGGGATGACGATCTCGTCTCCCGCCTCCAGCAGCACGTGGAGGAGGTTGAACACCGCCTGCTTGCCCCCCACGCTCACGACCACCTGCTTCTTGGGGTCGTAGCGCAGGCCCTTGTGCTCGGCCGCCCAGTCGCAGACGGCCTCGCGCAGGGGCAGGATGCCCCGCACCTCGGTGTACTTGGTCTTCCCCTCCTTCAGGGCCCTGACCGCGGCCTCCTTGATGTGGTCCGGGGTGTCGAAGTCCGGCTCGCCGGCGGCGAAGGAGATGACGTCCTTCCCCTGGGCGCGGAGCGCGGCGGCCTTCGCGTTCATGGCGAGGGTGGGGCTGGGAGGCAGCTTGCTCATGCGGGTGGCGAGTCGCATCGGGGGTGCTCCAGGTGCGGTGAGAGAAGGCTAGGCTTTGAGGCGCCCGGCCAGGGCCTTGCAGACGGAAGGCGGAGCGAGGCGGCTGATGTCCCCGCCGAGGGAGGCCACCTCCTTGACGAGGCTCGAGCTGATGAAGCTGTACTGCTCGCTGGGCATGAGGAAGATGGTTTCCACCTCGTCGTCCAGGCGGCGGTTCATCAGGGTCATCTGGAACTCGTAGTCGAAGTCGCTCACCGCCCGCAGCCCCCGGATGATGGCCTGGGCGCCGATCCGGCGGGCGAACACCACGAGGAGCTCCCGCTCAAGGCTCACGATCTCCACGCCCGGGGTCCCCCGGAACTCCTCCAGGAAGAAGCTCCGGCGCTCCTCGAAGCTGAACACCGGCGCCTTCGAGGGGTGGGCCGAGACGGCGATGGTCACCCGCTCGAACAGCCGCAGGCCCCGCCGCACGATGTCCAGGTGGCCGTTCGTGGGCGGGTCGAAGGTGCCCGGGTAGATGGCATGGATGTTGTTCGCCAAGGAGGGACGCCCCCCGTCGAGTCCGAGCGCCGCGGCGGGCGGCGCCACGGCCCGGCCAACCTAGTCTTAACCCCCGAGGTGTGTCAACCTGAGGCCCGCTTCCGCTCCCCTTCCCGGAGGAATCCTTGGAACCCCTGGCCCTATTCCTCGTCGTAGCCTCGGGCTTCATCCACGCCGGGTGGAACTTCTGGGTGAAGGGCAGCGGCGACCCCCTGGCCGCCCTCTGGAGCGCGCTCGCCGCGGCCCTCGTCCTCTACCTTCCCCTGTTCATCGTCCGCTTCCCCGGCATGGACTCCCTCCAGGCGGGGGCGCCTTTCATCCTGGCAACCGGCGTCATCCACACCTTCTACTTTTTCACCTTGACGCGAGCCTACGAGACGGGGGACCTCTCGACCGTCTATCCCCTGGCCCGGGGCTCGGCCCCGCTCCTGACGGCCGTCCTCGCCGGGATCTTCCTGGGGGAACGGATCTCCCCCGCGGGGGGCGCCGGCATCCTGCTGATCGTGTCGGGCATCGCCGCCGTCCACGCCTTCCATGCCGGGGCCGGGCCGCGGGCGGCCGCCCAGGAGGGCCGCCGCGAGGCCATCCGCTGGGCGCTGGCGACGGGGCTCTCGACCTCCGTCTACTCGGTGGTGGACAAGGCGGGGGTGGCGCGGGTGGCCCCCGAGGCCTACATCTACTTCATGTTCCTCCTCTCGGCCCTCTTCCTCGCCCCCTGGGTGCTGACCGGCGAGCGCGGGAAAAGCGTGCGGGCGCTGGCGAGGGAGCCCGGCGCCTGGCTCCGGATCGCCGGCGGGGGGCTGTGTACCATGGGCTCCTACCTGCTCATCCTCTTCGCCATGCGGATGAGCAAGGTGAGCTACGTGGTGGCGGCGCGCGAGGTGAGCGTGGTGCTGGGGGCGGCGCTCGGGGTGTTCGTCCTCAAGGAGGGCGAGGGAGGCCGCAAGCTGGCCGGGGCGGGCCTCGTGGCGGCGGGGCTGGCGCTCCTGGCGCTGGCGAAATGACCCGTAGGGGCGCACGGCCGTGCGCCCCTGCGAGAAACAGACGCCGGACAAATCCGTAGGGGCGGCCCCCCGTGGCCGCCCATGGGGCAGGCGCAGGGGCCTGCCCCTACGGAACGGCCTCAATCGATGGCGATAGAATCCCTAGGGGCGGGTTTGAAACCCGCCCCTACTTCTTCAGGACTTCCCGCACCATGTGGGAGATCTCGGGGAGGATGATCTTCTCCATACCCGTGCGGCAGGCGTTGCCCGAGCCCGGGAGGGTGAGGATGATGGCGCCGCGGCAGGTGCCCGCCGTCGCCCGGGTGAGGATGGCCGCCGTGCCGATGTCCTGGAAGCTCACGAAGCGGAAGAGCTCGCCGAAGCCGGGCATCTCCTTCTCGATCATCGAGACCACCACGTCGTAGGTCGTGTCGCGCCGGGTGATGCCGGTGCCGCCGTTGGTGATGACCACCTGGATGGATGGGTCGGCGCAGGCGGCCTCGATGGCCGAGCGGATCTGCCCGGGCTCGTCCTGGACGATGCGGTAGAAGGCCACCCGGTGGCCATTGTCCGCCAGAAGGTTCTGGATGAGCTTCCCGCTCGTGTCGGTCGCCTCGGTGCGGGTGTCGCTCACGGTGATGACGGCGCAGGTGACGGCCCCGGGGCCCTCGGCCCGGTGCTCCTGATAGGTCTTCTTCTGGGCGGCGGCCGAGACCTCCTCGCGCGAGGGGCCGCCGGGCTGGGCGCTCATCGGGCGTACGCTCCCGGAAAAGGGATCCTCTCCCCCTGTTGTAGCCCAGGGGGGGGCGGCCAGGCAATCGGCCGGGCCGGTCCCCAGCCGCTCGCCCCTCCCGGCCAAAGGCAATCCAATCCACCGGATCGGCGGCCCTGGGAACTTTTTCCGGCCAAGAGATGTTGGGATAGTATAGAGCCGCTGCCCCGGAGGTATGCGCCTGGGAGGTATGGCCGTGATCCGGAGAGGATTTCGAAGCGTCATCGTCCTGGCCGCCCTTGCCCTTCTCGGCGGGTGCGCCGAGTTCTACCGGCCCGCGGAGGGCCCCGTCGGGGAGGCCCACCGGCCCCGCCTGGAGGCCGCCTGGGCCCAGGCGCAGATCGGCTACGGCGCGCAATGGCGCATCTACGTCCGGGCCACCGACCCCGACGGCGACCTGGACAGGGTGTGGATCACCTTCACCCGCTTCGGGGGCACCTATCCGGGCACCTTCGTCTATCTCCCCGGGGACCCGCGCCGGGAGGTGAACGGCTACATCCAGATGTGGGCCGTGCCCAGGGGAGGGATGCATTTCGGCCAGATGGACATCCACGCCACCGCCGAGGTCCGGGTGGAGGATCGGGCCGGGAACATGAGCGCGCCGCGCTCGTTCCCCTTCACCCTCGTGCTCCTGCGGGTGCCGGACAAGGGCGAGCCGCCCGCGGGCTTCGCCCGGGAGGCCCGCCTGGCCGAGATGGGCATGACCATGGAGATCGATCTGGGCGCGGGGGACGACAGGGGTAGCGGGATGTAGGCGGAGGAACGGAAGGCCCGGAGGGCGCGCGCCCTCCGGGCCTTTCTGGTTTACCGTCTTGTTTCCCGGGCCGCCGGCTCAGGCTCCCGCGGGAGCCCGGGGGGCTACATCTTCGCCTTGTAGCCCTTGTCCGTCATGCACTTGTTGAAAATCTTCTCCTGCTCGTAGGAATACGGAACGACGGCGCCCGCGACGGGGGCGTTGCCCTCGACCACGGGCAACTGGGCCTTGTTCGCGCACTCGTTCACGTCCTTGACGCCCTGGGCTTGACTGGCCCCGCCCTTCTCCCAGTTGGTCGTGGCGCAGCCACCCACCAAAAGGCCGAAGGCGAGCACACCGATGAATCCGAGTCCCTTTCGCATATGATGTCTTCTCCCCTTGGGCCGCCCGTCATCGGGCAGCCCCTCCGAGTCGCCGGCGGGCGGCCCGCCGGCTTGAACCCCGCTCCGCGAAGCCCCACGCCACAAGCGAGGGGCGCCGGATTCTGCATGGCGAATCAAATCAAGAATATCCGGGGAGGACCCCACACCCTCCCGGCACCGCAGCGGCGCCACTGTAGCACGTTGCGCGCGAGGGATCGAGTCCCCGCCCGGGAGGGAGGGGCGCTGTGCTAGAATTCCCCCTCCGGCAGCCGGAACCCCCTTCGCCCGGCCACCCTGGGACGCCCATGACCCGCCGCGCCGGCTGGCTCCTCCTCTGCGCCGTGGCCGCCGCCCTCTTCTCCGCCGAGGCCCAGGCCGCCCGCATCCGCGTCTCCCAGGAGTCGAAGCCCGGCGCGGGCGACTTCGAGCGCAACGTCCTGGGCCGCCTCGACGGCGTCCTGGCCGCCGAGCGGACGGCCGAGGAGTTCTACGCCTACGGCGAGGCGGCCCACTTCTCCTACAACGGCCGCCAGCCCGTCCTGCGGGAGGACGCCTCCCACCTCTTCTTCGTCCGCGTCAAGGAGGGTCTCTCGCTCTTCCTCGTCCACGACAAGCCCAACAACCCCGACGGCGGGACGGTGGCGGTGCGCGTCGAGGTGACGGGCAACTCCCAGATCGCCCGGATGCTCGTCCAGGACGACCCCCACGGCCAGCGGGACGAATACCAGGCCGATCCGCGCGGCGCCTCCTTCACCGCCTGGCACATGTGGAACCTCTGCTGCACCGACGGCCTCGTGACGGGTCCCTACGCCGGGAACTGGAAGATCTACGTCCGCCTCCTGGAGCCTCCCCGGGGGCTCACGCAATGGCTCGCCCTCTCGGGGGACGGGAGCCTCATCCCCCTCGCCCTCGAGGCGGACCGGCGGGTGCTGCTCGAGCCCATGGGGCTGATGGTCGAGTACAATGAAGAAGGGGCCCCGGCGTCCCGGCCCGTCTCCTGGACCCCCTGAACATCCAGCCTCTCCCGGGAGCGGGCGGGTCCGCCGGGCCGCCCGCGCGGGCGGGAAAGCTCCTCCCCGGAGCCTCCCAAGGCATCCCCCCCGGAGGAAGGAGGCGACGTGCCCGAGCCTGAACTCACCGAGGCCCAGCTCATGCTCCGGAGCGCCGTCCGGGAGTTTCTCGCCCGCGAGGTCGCCCCCATCTGCCGGGAGCTGGAGCGGCGCCCCGATCCCCGCGACTGCATGCCCTGGGACCTCATCCGGGCGGGCTCCCGCCTGGGGCTGCGCACCCTGGCCCTCCCCGAGAGCTGGGGCGGCGCGGGGGCGAACGTGACCACCCGGGCCATGGTGCTCGCCGAGATGTGCCAGGTCGAGCCCGGGCTGGCCAAGTGCTTCTACTCCTGCTGGCGGTCCTCGCTCCTCCTCTACCACCTGGGCACACGGGCCCAGCGCGAGAAGTTCCTCAAGCCCTTCGCCGAGGACGACGCCTACTGCTTCTCGACCGCCTTCACCGAGCCGGAGGCCGGATCGGACAACCTGATCGCCTCGGACGACCCCAAGCGCGGCCTCATGCTCTCGGCCGTGCGGGATGGGAAGAACTGGGTGCTGAACGGAAGGAAGCAATGGGTGTCCCTGGCCGGCCTCTCCCGTTCCGCGCTGGTGTTCGCCCGGACGGATCCGAACCTGCCCGTCCACCGGGGATCGACGCTCTTCATCGTGCCCTCGGATTGGCCCGGGGTGCGCTTCCCCCGCGTGGACGACAAGCTGGGCTTCCGCCTCTACCCGAACGGCGACATCGCGCTCGAAAACGCCCGCCTCCCGGAGGACCACCGCCTGGGCGAGGTGAACGGCGCCTGGGCGGGGGCGCTGAGGCTCTTCGCCGGGGCGGTGGATTACCCGGCCACCAGCCTGGGCCTCGCCAAGGCCATGCACCGGATCGCCCTGGACTACGCCCGGCACCGCCTCCAGGGGGGGCGGCGCCTCATCGGGCACCCCACCATCGGCTCCCGCCTGGCCGAGATGCGGATGCACCTTCACGCCATGGAGGGCTACCTCTGGGACACGGCCCGGGCCATCGACGGCGGCGGGCCCTTCGACCCCAACCACACCTGGCTCCTCAAGGTCCACTGCGACCGGGCGGCGGTGCAGGTGATGCTGGGGGCCCTCGAGGTGACGGGGGGCAACGGCGTCATGAAGGAGTTCCCCCTGGAGCGCTTCTGCCGGGACGTCCTGACCTCGCTGCACAGCGACGGGACCGAGAGCCTGAACCTCCTGCGCTCGGCCCAGAGCCTCCTCCGGGAGAATCCCGCCTGAGGGGGCCACCAGGGGCGCCCCGCCGCCCCTGAATTGAGGCGGCGGCCCCCGGGCGATTGAAATCCGCCGGCCGCTCCGGTGTATGATGGGGTGAGCAGGGCCCCCGGGCGCTCACGACCGAGATCAACGTCGCGCCCCCGGCGCCGGAATACGGGTGAGGCGGGAAAACAACTCGATTTCTCTTGGATACCGAATCTTGATAAGTTTGACTTTTTTATCTATTATCGGGTGTCCAACAAAACCCTGGGGCGGAGGATGACCGTGGAACGAGTAGAAAATGAATCAGTGGTCATCCAAGACCTTTTAAATTTCTATGAGGCCGACGAATTAAATATCACTCCATGGTACCAACGTCGGTCGGTA
>JBBTDR010000250.1:0-1113 GCA_038042665.1 Nitrospinota bacterium | reverse complement strand
CTGGTGGAGCGCGCCCGGCGGGAGCTCCGGGCGGAGGGCTTCCCCCGGCCCCTCGTCGAGCGCTTCGCCGACATGCGCTACCAGGGCCAGTCCTACGAGATCACCGTGCCCCTCGGAGGGAGGGGCGGGAGGGATTTGCGCGCCCGCTTCGGCGCCCTGCACCAGGCGCGCTTCGGCACCTCCAACCCCGCGCGGCCCGTGGAGATCGTCACCCTCAGGGTGCGGGCGGCCGGGAAGGTGCAGGGCCCCCCCGCGGCCCGCGCGGCGGCTGGCGGGCGGGACGGCGCCCGTGCGAGAATCGGCCACGCTCCGATGATCTTCGAGGGGAAGAAGGTCCAGGGCGCCCGCTACGCGCGCGAGCTCCTCCGCGCGGGGGACCGCTTCCGGGGGCCCGCCCTCATCAGTGAGTTCAGCGCGACGACGGTCCTCCCCCCGGGCTGGTCGTGCCGCGTGGACAACCGGGGGAACCTGATCTGCGAGGTGCGGCGATGAAGGCGATCGTGATCGAGAAGGCGGGCGGCCCCGAGGTGCTTGAGATCAAGGACATCCCCACCCCCAGGCCGGGGCCGGGCCAGGTGCTCGTCCGGGTGAAGGCCGCCGGCCTCAACCACTCCGAGGCGGTGACCCGGCAGGGCTTCTCCCCGAGCGTGAAGTTCCCCCGGGTGCTGGGCATCGAGTGCGTGGGGGTGGTGGAGGAGGCCCCGGGGAGCGACCTCCGGAAGGGCCAGGCCGTGGCCGCCGTGATGGGGGGCATGGGCCGGGCCTTCGACGGGGGCTACGCGGAATTCGCCTGCGTGCCCGCCACCCAGGTCCTCCCCCTCACCACCAAGCTGGATTGGGCCACCCTCGGGGCCATCCCCGAAACCTTCCTGATCGCCCACCGCATCCTGCGCGACGGGCTCGACGTGAAGACCGCGGCCTCCCTCGTGGTGCGGGGGGGCACCTCCTCCATCGGCATGGCCCTCATCACGATGGCCAAGGAGTGGCACCTCCCCGTCATCGCCACCACCCGCAACCCCGCCAAGGCGGCGGCGCTCAGGGAGAACGGCGCGGACCACGCCGTCATTGATAACGGGAAAATCCAGGAGGAGGTCCACCGCCTCTTCCCCGGCG
>JBBTDR010000249.1:0-6280 GCA_038042665.1 Nitrospinota bacterium | reverse complement strand
CTCCCCGAATCCCGCCCGCAGGCCTCCCCGGCTCCCGCCCCCGAGCCCGCCCGCGCCCCGCGCGAGCGCGCTTCCGCCGTCGCCTCCCCGGACTGGGACCCCGCCGGGGTCCGCCGGGCGTGGGCGGAGGCGGTCGGGTCCCTGCGGGCCACGCGCCAGGCCCTCTTCGAGGGGACCCAGCTCGAGTTCGGCGAGCCCGGCCAGCTCCGGCTGCGGGTGCCGCCCGCGAATGGCCACGCCCAGACCCTCGACCTCATCCGGGACACCCTCCCGGCGATCGAGAGCCACTTCGCCCAGCACGCCCCCTGGGCCGTCCGCATCGCGCTGGAGACGCCCGCCCCCGCCGCGGCGCCGGAGGCGGCGCCGGGGGAGGACGACGCCCGCCGCAAGGAGGAGCAGTCGGTCATCCAGGAGGTGGTGGACCTGTTCAACGGCCAGATCGTGGACATCCGGCCCGTCCGAGGCCGCCGGGCGGGCGGCCCCCGCGCGGCGGAGGGACCCAGCGACACCCAGGGAGAGGACTGATGTTCAAAGGCGGCATCGCGAACCTGATGAAGCAGGCCCGGCAGCTCCAGGACCGGATGCAGAAGATCCAGGAGGAGATGGCCGCCCGGCGCGTCGAGGCCTCGGCGGGCGGGGGGATGGTCACCGTGGCGGCGAACGGCCAGGGGGAGATCCTCTCGATCAAGATCGAGCGCCAGGTGGTGGACCCCGGCGACGTCGAGATGCTCGAGGACCTCGTGCGCGCGGCCTGCAACGAGGCGGTCAAGAAGGGCCGCGAGATGATGGCCGAGGAGATGAAGAAGGTCACCGGCGGCCTCGCCATGCCCGGGATGTTCTAGGGGCCGGAGATGTTCTAGGGGGAGGCCGCGAGATGGCCCGGCCGGGCGCGGGGGGGCTGGCGTGCGGGGGCTGCGGGAGCCCGGTGCCCCCCGGCGAGCCGGTGTGCCCCTCCTGCGGCGCCCACCTGGAGACGGCCCGCTGCGGGCGCTGCGGCTTCCGCGCCCCGCGGGCGGAGTTCCTCCACCACCGCTGCCCCCGCTGCGGCCACCGGGCGGACCTGGGGCGGGGAGGGGTCATGGTAGCGGCCGCCCTGGCCGCCGGGCTCCTCCTGCTGGCCCTCGCCTTCTCCGTGTGGAAATGAGACGGGTCCGCTCCGCCCCGGAGGACTGACTTGCCCATCCGCCAGTTCCCCGCCATCGAGGCGTGCATCGAGGCCTTCCGCCGCCTGCCGGGCATCGGGCCCAAGAGCGCCCAGCGGATCGTCTTCCACCTCCTCACCAAGGACCCCGAGGCGGCGGGGCGCATCGCCGCCGCCTGCGCCGCCCTCCACGATCGGGTGGGGCTGTGCCCCACCTGCGCCATGCTGGCCGAGGGCGAGGCGGGGGGGCCGGACTGCCGGGTGTGCGGGGACCGCGACCCCTCCATCCTCTGCGTGGTGGAGGAGCCGGCCGACGTCTTCGCCGTCGAGCGCGCCGGGGGCTTCCGGGGGAGGTTCCACGTGCTGAGGGGGGTGATCTCGCCGCTGGAGGGGGTGGAGCCCGGGGACCTCACCATCGCCCAGCTGGTCGATCGGGTGCGGGCCGGGGGGGTGAAGGAGGTGATCCTCGCCCTCAACCCGAACCTGGCGGGGGAGGGGACCTCCCTCTACCTCGCCCGCATCCTCAAGCCCCTCGGGGTGCGGGTGACCCAGCTCGCCCACGGCCTGCCCATGGGCAGCCACCTTGAGTTCGCCGACGAGATGACGCTCGCGCGCTCGCTCGAGGGCCGGCGGGAGATCTGAGGGCGGGGCCGGCGCCATTCGCCCGCCTCCCGGCCCGGGGGGCGGCCTTTTTTTTCTCTTCGCGGTGAACCTCCGCGCATTGCCTCGTGTTTACCAGGGTGAGTCCTGAGATTGGCCGCGCCGAGGGTGCGCGGCGCATAGGGTTTCCCATCGGCCCGCCCGGCGAGTGCGCCTCTCCAGGGGGCCCGGAAGCGAAGGAGGGTTCCGCATGTTGAAGCGCATGGTGAAGGCCGCCGCTCTGATGGCTCTCGTTGTCGGTTTCACGGCGTCGAACGCCCTGGCGTTCTCCTGCCCGAAGCTGATCGCCGCGGGCCGCACCCTGGCCGCCAAGGCGAAGGGCATGGAAAAGGAAGAGGCGCTCAAGCTCCTGAACGAGGCCCAGCAGGCCCATGAGCAGGCGGTGAAGGACAAGACGCCCGCAGGCCATCAAGCCTCGATGCAGAAGGGGGCAGACGCCATTGACAAGCTCGTCAAGGCGATGCCTCAGAACTAGGTTCTCTTGAAGGCTCAACCGGGGCCCCGGGCGATCCGCCGGGGGCCCCCGGGGATTTTTCCTTCCCGGAGAAAGCCCGATGGCCCCCCACTGGTTGCGGGTCCTGGCCCTGCTGGCGGTTTTATCCGCCCCGGCGGCGCAGGCCAGCGGCCTCGGGCTGGGCTCCCGTTCCTCGAAAGACCATGAGCAGGTGGTCGCGCTCTACCGGCGCGGCCGCCACGCTGCGGCCCTCGCGCTCGGCCAGGGCGTGCTGGAGGCCTACCGCCGCGAGCACGGGCCGGGCCATTCCCTGGTCGGCTCGATCCTGAGCGACCTCGCCATGATCCGCCTGGCCCTGAAAGAGGAAGTCCAGGCCGAGCGGCTCCTCCAGGAGGCGCTCGCGATCTACGAGCGCGCCGACGGGCCGGAGCACCCCCATGTGGGGATGGTCCTGAACAACCTGGGCTGGCTCTGGGAGTCGAGGGGAGAGACCCAGCGCGCGGAGCCGCTCTACCGCCGGGCGCTGGCGATTCTGGAAAAATCCCCGGCGGCGGGCGCCGAGACGGCCGCCGCGCTGTCCAACCTGGCCGCCCTGCGCTTCGGCCGGCGGGACTACGCCGAGGCGGCCTCGCTTTACCGCCGCTCGCTCGAAATCCTCCGGGGCCAGCCGAAGCGGGACGCGGAGGCGCTCGCCCAGGCCCTGGAGAACCTGGCGGTCGTCTACGCAGAGATGGGGGACGCGCGGGAGGCCGCCCTCGCCCGGGCGCAGCTCGCGGAGGTGAAGAAGCGCCCCTCCCCGGCGCGCTGAGGAGGCTGCTTCCCTACTTCTTCAGGCGGATGGAGAGGATCTTCACGTCTTGCTTGGGCCGGGCGTCCTCGCCGACCTCGACCCCGCCGATCATCTCCAGCACCTCCATCCCCTTCACCACCTTGCCGAAGACGGTGTGCTTGCCCGCGAGCCAGGGAGTGTCCTTCAGGTTGATGAAGAACTGGGAGCCGTTGGAGTCCGGCCCGGTGTTCGCCATGGCGACGGAGCCCTTGGAAGGGGGGCGGGACTTGAGGCCCGGGCTGTAGCGGTAGCCCATGTTCTCGTAGGCTTCCTTGAGGGTGAGCTTGTCGAGCTGGCCCTGGATGTCATTCTTGCGCTTCTCGAACTCCTCCTGGGCCGAGATGTTCATCTTCCGCAGGAGGGGGATGAGCACCATCTGGTTGAAGTCCGCCTGGCTGCGGATGAGGAGGCTGGGGTGCAGGCTGCCGTCCTTCTCCACCGCCGGGATCTTCTCCAGCCCCAGCGCGTCGGCGTTGATCTCGTCCTCGAACTTGTAGCCCGGCCCGCCCGAGCCGTTCCCGTTCGGGTCGCCCCCCTGGATCATGAAGTCCTTGATCACACGGTGGAAGGTGAGCCCGTCGTAGAAGGGCTGTTTCACCTTCTGGCCCGTCTTGGCCTCGGTGAACTCCTTGCGGCCCTCGGCCAGCTCCACGAAGTTGGCCACCGTCTTGGGCGCCTCCTTCGGAAAGAGCTCGATGTGGATGTCGCCGTGGTTCGTCCTGAGAATAGTGACGGGGTGCGCGGGGTCCTCGGCCTTGAGGTCCTGGGCCGGGGCGGGGAGGGCGGCCAGCAGAGCGAGCGCAAGAGCCAGGAACAGCCTCATGCAGAGGTTCTCCGTGCGGGGGATAGCGGCTTACCGATCCGGCCATTTTAAGGGGAACGGCGCGGGATTTCCAGCCCCGCGGGGCGCTCCCCGCGCCCGGGAGGGGGATGCGCGGGATGAAAACGTGGCGGAGAGAGAGGGATTCGAACCCTCGGAGCCGGTCTCCCAGCTCACTCGCTTAGCAGGCGAGTGCCTTCAGCCGCTCGGCCATCTCTCCGTGGCAAGTGTTTTCCGCCCGGCGGGGTCCACCCAGGGGCCGCGTCCTGACTGGCGGAGGGAGAGGGATTCGAACCCCCGGAGCTTGCGCTCAGCGGTTTTCAAGACCGCCGCCTTCGACCGCTCGGCCATCCCTCCGCGCATCGAACGAAGGGGGAACGCCCGCATTCTAGCACGCCCCCCGGCCCGGGGCGAAAAGCGGGCCCTGGCGGATCAAGGGAATGCACCTTCCCGGTAGGGGCGGTTCGCGAACCGCCCCTACCGGGGCCGGATGGCCTCCATCCCCCGCATGTAGGGCCGGAGCGCCCCGGGGATGACGACCGAGCCGTCCTCCCGCTGGAAGTTCTCCAGGATGGCCACCACCGTCCGGCCCACGGCGAGGCCGGAGCCGTTCAGGGTGTGGACGAACTCGGGCTTGGCCCCAGGCCCGGGCCGGAAGCGGATCTGGGCCCGCCGCGCCTGGAAGTCCTCGAAGTTGCTGCACGAGGAGATCTCCCGGTAGGCGTCCTGGGAGGGGAGCCACACCTCGAGGTCGTAGGTCTTGGCCGAGGCGAAGCCCAGGTCCCCCGCGCAGAGCGCCGCCACCCGGTAGGGCAGGCCCAGGCGCTGGAGCACCGCCTCGGCGTCCCGGGTGAGGGACTCGAGCTCCGCGTAGCTCGTCTCGGGCCGCGCGAACTTCACCAGCTCCACCTTGTTGAACTGGTGCAGGCGGATGAGCCCGCGCGTGTCCTGGCCGTAGGAGCCCGCCTCGCTGCGGAAGCAGGGGGTGTAGGCCGTGTACTTCAGGGGGAGCTCGGCTCCCTCGATCACCTCCTCGCGGTGGATGTTGGTCACGGGCACCTCGGCCGTCGGGATGAGGAAGTAGTCCCCCCCGTCCACCCGGAAGAGGTCCTGCTCGAACTTGGGGAGCTGGCCCGTCCCCGTCATGGCCGCGCGGTTCACCATGAAGGGGGGCAGCCACTCGGTGTAGCCGTGCCCGGTGGTGTGGAGGTCGAGCATGAAGTTGATGAGCGCCCGCTCGAGCAGAGCCCCCGCCCCCCGGTAGAGGGCGAAGCGGGCGCCCGCGATCTTGGCGGCCCGCTTCATGTCGAGGATGCCGAGCGCCGCCCCCAGCTCGTCGTGGGCCTTGGGCGCGAAGCCGAACGCGGGCCGTTCCCCCCAGGTGCGGACGACTTCGTTCTCCTCCGGGGTGCGCCCCTCCGGGGTGGATGGGTGGGGGATGTTGGGGAGGAGGAGGAGCATCTCCTCCACCTGTTTCTCCGCCTCCGCAAGCCGCCCCTCGCGCGCCTTGATCTCGTCCGCCAGCCGCTGGTTCTCGGCGAGGAAAGCCCGCACCTCGCTCTCGGGCGCGCCCTTGCGCTTGAGCTCCCCGATCTGTTTGCTCCGCTTGCGGGAATCCGCCACCCGGCTCTCCACCTCCTGGATGAGGTCCCTCCGCCGGGCGTCGGCCTCGAGGAGGGGGGCGAGGTCGATCGGCCCCCCCCGCCGGGCGAGGGCCCGGGCGAGGGCCTCGGCTTCGCTTCGGATGCGCCGGATGTCGAGCACCTGCGAGACTCCCCCTTTTCACCGCCGGAGGGGGCGGCGATTCTCCCCGGAGAAAGACCACAAACCAGCCGGGCGCGTCAACGCGGCCCGACCGGGGGGGGCGGAAGCCCCCCGGGCATCCCGGGTCACCCCCGGGGCTGGCTCGGTCCCGGCCCGTGGTCCGGCCATCCCCCGGTTTTCATGCTCTTTTTGGTCAATATCCGCGACAACCTCCAACCCCCACCCACCCTCCGGCCCCTGCCCCCGAGCGAAGGGGAGAACCCATGGGGGAGGAGGCGCGCCCCCGCCAGGAGAAGGATAGTCCCCCAGGCCGCGGAGGCCCTTACCTCAAGTTCAGGCAGGTTCCGGCTCGGGGGCCGCGGATGGCGATGCCCGCGGGGAGGGGGTGAAACCCGCCCCTGCTTCGCCTGGCTGTGTCGTTCACACCCGTTGTTCACGCCGCGGATGCCGGAGCCATTCCCCCTCCCCGCCGGTCGGCGGCGAGTCTGGCCGCGGTGGAGAGGGCCCAGGGTGGGGGAATGTAGGGGCGGGCCTCGTGTCCGCCCCCATATGGGCTCCCCCTGCCGAAGGACCGACCCCCCCTTAACCAAGGGGGGGATGGGGGGGGGTCGG
>JBBTDR010000248.1:0-3716 GCA_038042665.1 Nitrospinota bacterium | reverse complement strand
GCAAGTGTTCGTGGGAAACGCGGGGGACGACGTGCTCTCGGTTCTCGCGCGGACTTTCCTGAACGAGGGGGAGGAGGTCATCGTCCCCGCCCCCACCTTCAGCCCCTACGCCCATGTCTCCCGCATCATGGGAGCCCGGGTGGTGACGAGCCCCCTGCGGGAGTTCCGGATCGACCTGGAGGACATCCGCGCCCGGCTGACCGGGCGGACGAAGCTCATCTTCCTTTGCAGCCCGAACAACCCGACGGGGGGCATCGTGCCGGAGCGGGAGCTGGCGCCCTTCCTGGAGGCCCTCCCTCCCCGGGCGCTGGTGCTCCTGGACGAGGCCTATGGCGACTTCGTGGACGACCCCGAGTTCCCGGACGCGGTCGCCCTCGCGGGCCGCTTCCCGCTCATCGTCCTGCGGTCGTTCTCGAAGATCTATGGGCTGGCCGGTCTGCGGATCGGCTACGGAGTGGGGAGCGGGGAGCTGATCGGTTACATGGATCGGGTGCGGGAGCCGTTTAACGTGAACCTGCTCGCCCAGGCCGCCGCCGCGGCCGCCCTGGACGACGAGGGATTCCGCCGGCGGGCCATCGAGGCGGTGCGGGAGGGAAGGCGCAGTCTATACGCGGCCTTCAAGAGGCTGGAGCTGGCCTATGTGGAAAGCCAGGCCAACTTCGTCTTCGTGCGGGTGGGAGACGGCGACGCCGTCTTCGAGGCCCTCATGCGCCGAGGGGTCATCGTCCGGCCGGGGAGCGTCTTCGGCTGCCCGGAGTGGATCCGGGTGACGGTGGGCCTTCCCGGGGAGGAGGAGCGGTTCCTCCAGGAGCTGCGGCGGGTCCTCGCCTGAAGGACCCCCCCCGGGGGACGGGGCGCCCGGCGCCCTCCCCGCCGCTTCAGCCTACTTGTTCACCGCGTCCTTGAGGGACTTGCCGGCCGAGAACTTGGGGACCTTCGCCGCCTTGATCTTGATGGCGGCGCCGGTCTGCGGGTTGCGCCCCATCCGGGCCGAGCGCTTGGAGACGGAGAACGTGCCGAAGCCGACGAGGGAAACCTTGTCGCCCTTCTTCAGGGTCTTCGACACGTTGCCCAGGAGAGAGCCGAGTGCGCGGTCGGCGGCGGCTTTGGAGATCCCAGCCTCTTCGGCGATCTTGGCTACCAGGTCGGATTTCTGCATGAAGCACCTCCACCCTTCGATGAGAACACACCGGAGTCAAGCACGGGAATTGAAGGCCGGCTCAGATACCCGGAATCTAGCCCAGCGCCATCCCAACGTCAATCATTTTTTCGGAGGACGGCGTGAAAATTTCCCTGCGCTGTGAGCGAGATCACAACGGCTCCCCAGGAGACCGCGCCGGGAGCGGATTTGGCGCGCGCGGACGCGCGGAAACCCCGGGCGCTGGGAGGGGGTTATTCTTCAGTGCCTTGGCGCACCCGGGGGCTGAATCAGCGTGAATTTTTTTCCGCGTCTCACGCGCGCGGCCGAAGCGGCCGCGAAAAAGCCGTTGCGCGGCTCACCGCAGCGAGAGACCGCTCCGCCGGGGCATGTTGCGCATGCGGTCGTAGCGGGCCACGGGCGGCTGGTCCTTGAGCGGGAGGGGCTCCCCCCCCAGGTTGCGCTGATGGATGTCTTCCTGCAATCCGGGCAGCCCCACCCGGGGCAGCGCCTTTCCGATGAAGCGCTCGATGTTCTTCACGAGCATGATCTCGGATGGGGACATCAGCGTGAGGGCATACCCCACCCGCCCCGCGCGCGCGGTGCGGCCGGCGCGGTGGACGTAGTCCTCGGGGTACTCCGGAACGTCGTAGTTGATCACATGCGAAATGTCGGTGACGTCAATGCCCCGGGCGACGATGTCCGTGGCCACCAGCACGCGGTGCAACCCCTCCCGGAACCCGGTGAGGGCCTTCTCGCGCTGGCGCTGGCTGCGGTCGGAGTGGATCCGCGCGACGGGGATGCCGCCTGCCTCCAGGAGGTCGCTCAGATGATCGGCCCCCGCCTTCGTCCGCGTGAAGATGAGGACGGTGGTGGCATCCGCCTGGGCCAGGATGCACGCCACGGACCGGGGCTTGTTCGAGGCGCTGATGGGGTACACCCCGTGGAAGATGCCCTCGGCGGGCGTGGCGGGGGGGTCCACCCTGATGCGGATGGGGGAGCTGAGGGCCTTGCCGGCGAGCTCCTCGATGGTGGTGGGGATGGTGGCCGAGAAGAGGAGGGTCTGCCGCTGGCGGGGCAGGCGCTGGAGAATCTCCTGGATTTCCTCGGCGAATCCCATGTCCAGCATGCGGTCGGCCTCGTCCAGGATGAGGACCCGCAGGGCCGAGAAGTTCGCCGTCTTGCGCTTCATGTGGTCCAGCAGCCGGCCCGGGGTGGCCACGATGACGTCCACCCCTTGCTCCAGCGCGCGGAACTGGGGCTCGTAGTCCACCCCGCCATAGATCACGGCCGTGCGGAGGGGCAGGTGCCGCCCGAGGAGGCGGAAGTGGTCCGCCACCTGGACGGCGAGCTCGCGGGTGGGGGTGAGGGCGAGGGTGCGGGTGCCCGAGCCTCCCATGAGCCGGTGGAGGGTGGGGAGGGCGAAGGCGGCCGTCTTGCCCGTGCCGGTCTGGGCGCTGCCGATGACGTCCCGGCCCGCCAGGATAAGCGGGATGGCCTCTATCTGGATGGGAGTGGGCTCGGCGAAGCCCATCCCGTGGATCGCCCGGAGGAGCTCTGGGGCGAGGCCCAGGGAGCGGAAGGCTTCGGAGATCTGGGAGGGGTCGAAGTCGCCCAAGCCGATGTCGCGGGCGGAGTCCTCCTCCTCGAAGGAGGCTCCGCTGTAGCTGCCCTCGGGGTCGAAGGCCGCGCCCTTGCGGGCGGCGGTCTGGGAGATGGCGTCTCCGCGCTTGCGGCGGCTCCTCCCCCCCGGGCCGGATTTTTTCCTTCCGTCGGCCGATGGGCCGGCGGCGGCCCCCTGGGCGCGGGGCTGGGCGCCCTGAGCGGCGGGGGTTCCGGCTCCGGCCGCCGCGCCCTTTCCGCGGCGGCGCCGGGGGCGGTTTCTTTTGTGCTGGGGGGCGCTGGAAGAAGCCTCCTCGCCCGATTGAGATGAGGGGGGGGCGGATGAGTCGTGCTCAGGTAAGTCAGTATTGCTCAAGAATACAATCCTTTTGGTGGGCCGACTGGAGATGATGCTTCAAGGACGGGGCATCAAGCTTCAGGTGGCGGGCTGGGCGATCTCAAATCCTCTCTCTTCACGCCCCAGATATATAAGGAAGGGGCCGTGGGGTGTCAAGGCGGCCCTTTCCTTCGCGGGAGGTGGAAGGACCCTCTCACCATCGTCTTTTCCCCGCCTCGGCCGGGCCGGGGTCATCCGGGCCGAAGGCCAGGGCCAGTTGGAGGGAGGAAGACGGCCGGGCTTGCGGGATCGGCGCGGAGGCGGGAGCAGCGCCCCCGGAGGCGCGCTTCGCGGGCGGGCGTGTTCGGCCCGGCGCCGAAGCGGCGGGGGCGGCAGGGGGAAGGGTGGCTCCCGTCTCGGGGAAGAGGAAGCCTTCCCGCGGCAGGGTCCAGCGGGGGCGCCGGGGGCCAGGCTCGGCAACCGGCCCGGGGGCGGCCGGGCCAGCTGTGGGTGGGTGCTGGGCCTCTTCCCGGGCGCGCTCGAGGGCGGCGAGGAGGTCCCGGGGAGGGCGGGCCCAGCGCTCCTCCCCGGCGGTGGAGCCCACCGGGCGGCCCGGGCCGCAGAGCTTCGCCTTCAGGT
>JBBTDR010000247.1:0-5007 GCA_038042665.1 Nitrospinota bacterium | reverse complement strand
GGGCGGGGCGGCGGCCGCTTCCCGGGGCGGAGCGGAGGCGGGGCGCTGGGGCCGGCCGGGAGTCCCGAAGTCGGGCGGGGAGGCGGGCCGCTCTTCCTCGGGCCGGCCCTGGCGGCCCTGGGCGGGCTGGGGCGCGCCGGGGAGGGGCGGAGGAGCGAGGGGGGCCTCTTCGCCGGAGGGGGGCCGCCGCGGGGCCTCGCGCGCCTGGGGGGGGCGTTGGAAGCTGGCGACGCCGCTCAGGCGGAAGGTTTCCTCTTCCTCTTTCTTCTCTTCAGGCTCGGGGGGCTTCTCGGGCTGAGATTCGGCGGGCTTCTTGGGGTCCTTGCCCTCGGGCCCTTGCTTGATGAGGTCGCTCAGGCGCATGGCTCAGATGCCCCCCCCGCCGTCCCGCACGACTTTCTCCACCAGCTTGCTGTTAATCAACGGCACTTTATAGCTGAAACCGACCAACAGGCAAAGGTCGCACAGGTTCACGATCCGGCGGGGCACGCCGGTCGAGGCCTGATGGACCATCTTGATGGCCTGCTCGGAGAAGATGCTTTTCTCGAGGCCGGCCACCTTGAGGCGGAAGAAGATGAACTTGACGGTCTCGGCGTAGTCGAGCGGGCTCAAGTGGTACTTGATGGAGATGCGCTGGCTGAGCTGGGGGATCTTCTCGACCCGCTCGCGGAGCTCGGGCTGGCCGACCAGGATGAGGGTGATGAGGAAGCGGTCGTTCAGCTGGAAGTTGAGGAGGAGCCTGAGCTCCTCCATCGTGGCGTCGTCGCGGATGGCCTGGGCCTCGTCCACGATGACGATGGTGGTTTTCCCCGCCTGGGCGTTGTTCAGCGTCTTGTTGTTGAGCAGGCGCAGGAGGTCCACCTTCGAGTCGGTGTTCTCCTCGACGTTCAGCTGGTAGAGGATCTCCTTGATGAAGTCCACCGGGCTGAGGCTGGGGTTGGCGATGATGCCGATGTCGAACTTGTCCTCGGAGAGCTGGCGGACAAAGGCCCGGGTGAGGGTGGTCTTCCCCATCCCGATGTCGCCCGAGAGCATCGCCGCGCCCTTGCGGCCGTGCGCGGCGTAGAGGAGGCGCGTCATGGCCTCCTCGTGCTTGGGCGAGAAGTAGAGGAAGTCCGGGTTGGGGAGGTTCTCGAAGGGAGGAACCTTCAGGCCCCAGTAATCCAGGTACACGCGGCCACCCTTTCCTCGGGCGGAGGGGAGGGCTCCCCTCAGGCGTTCCGCTCGGAGATCAGCCTCAGCCCGATCAGCGTCAGCACGGGGTTCACCTCGTCGAAGAGGCCCCCCTGGCTCCCGTACACCGGGCTCTGGCCGCCCGTCGCAACCACCTTCGTGGAGGGGCCGAGCTCGGCCTTCATCCCCGCCACAATCTCCCGCACCAGGCCCATGAAGCCGAAGTACATGCCCGCCTGGATGCTGTGGACGGTGTTCTTCCCGATGATCGAGGGCGGCATGACGGGCTCGACGCGGGGCAGGCGCGCCGTGCGGTCCACCAGGGCCTCGAGGGCGATGCCGAAGCCCGGCGAGATGGCTCCTCCCAGGTACTCCCCCCGGCCCGAGATGGCGTCGAAGGTGATGGCGGTGCCGAAGTCCACGACCACCAGCGGCCCGCCGTACAGGTGGTAGCCCGCGACCGCGTTCACGATGCGGTCCGCCCCCACCTCGTGGGGGTTGTCGTACTTGATCACGATGCCCGTCTTGACGCCCGGCCCCACGACCAGGGGAGCCGTGCCGAAGTAGCGCCTGGACATCTCCTCCAGGGTGGGCCCCAGCGGGGGCACCACGCTGGAGATGACCACGCGCTTGACCTGCTCCATCCGGTGGCCGCTCAGCCGGAAGAGGCCCTCCATCAGGATGGCGAGCTCGTCCACCGTCCGCCGGGCCACGGAGCCGAGCCGCCAGCTCGCCTGCAAATCCTCCCCCTCGAAGAGGCCGATGACGGTCTGGGTGTTGCCCACGTCGATGGCCAGGAGGCGGCCGCCCGGGTTCACGTCTCGATGACCTCTCCCGCCTCGGCCCGGTGGACCTCGCCCCCGGGGCTCGCCAGAAGGAGGCGGCCCGCGTCGTCAATCCCGAGGATCCGCCCCCGGAGGGTTTCGCTTTGGGCCGAAACCGCCACCTCCTGTCCTAAATTATCACACATTTCCATCCATCGGCGCCTCATGGGCTCAAACCCTGTCCGAACCAACTCCTTGTACCAGAAATCCAATCGTCTCAAAAGGAGATTCAAGGCCTCGGGGGGGCTGGCGAGCCTCCCTCCGGCCTCCCGGAGGGAGGTGGCCCGGCCCCGCAGCTCGGGGGGGAAATCGGCCCCCTCCCCGGAGAGGTTGACCCCGATCCCCACCACGACGGCCGGGGGAGGGCCTCCCCCGGGCTCGTACTCGCAGAGGATGCCGCCCAGTTTCTTCCGGCACGCCCGGAGGTCGTTCGGCCACTTGAGGCCCACCGGGACCCCTGAAAGGGAGGAGAGCGCCTCGGCCGCCGCCACCCCCGCCAGGAGGGTGCAGAGAGGGGCTCGCCCGGGGGGAAGGGGGGGCCGGAGGAGGGCCGAGAAGTAGAGGCCCTTCCCGGGCGGGGAGTGCCAGCTGCGGCCCAGCCGCCCCCGCCCCCGGCGCTGGGCCCGGGCGGCGATGACGAGCCCCTCCGCCTCCCCGGCGCGGGCGCGCTCGAGGAGGAGGCCGTTCGTCGAGTCCACCTCTTCCAGCCATTCGACCCGCCAGGCGGTTTCTCCGGATGGGCCGGGAGCGGACATTCAGCCCTTGAGCTCTTGCAGGCGGGCGAGGTGGGCCCGGAGCTTGGCCTCGCGGTCCTGGACCTCGGCGAGCCGCCCGCGGTCCTTCTCGACCACCTCGGCCGGGGCGCGCTCCACGAAGGAGGGGTTGGCCAGCTTCTTATCCAGCCCTTCGATGGTCTGGCCAGCCTCGCGGAGCTGCTTTTCGACGCGCCGGATTTCCTCATCAACGTCGATCAGATCCTTAATGTTGTGAAAAAATATCTGAGAAGATCCCGACACAGCAGTAGCGGATCCTTTTGGGGGCTCTACTTCCGGCCCAATCTCTATAATCCTGTCAATTTTGCCAAGGCGCATGAACCATTCCTTTTCATTCAGGACGAGCGTCGCCGTTTCAGGTATTTCGACATGGATTGAAGCCGAGACGTCCTTGCTCGGCGGAACGTTGTTCTCGCCGCGGAGGTTGAGGGTCGCGCTCAGTATGCCCATGAGCTCACCGAATTTTTCCTCGGCCTCGGGGTCGTCCCAGCCCTCGGCGGGGGCGGGCCAGGCGGCGGCGGAGATGCTCTCCCCCTCCCGCCCGGGGAGCTTCTGCCAGATCTCCTCGGTGATGAAGGGGACGATGGGGTGGAGGAGGCGCAGGGTGCGCTCCAGCACCCGCCCGAGGACGGCCCGGCTGGCGTCCCCCTCCGCCCCGCCCAGGAGGGCGGGCTTGATGACCTCGAGGTACCAGTCGCAGAGCTCGTGCCAGGTGAAGTGGTAGAGGGCCAGGGCCGCGTCGTTGAAGCGGTACTCGGCGAGCGCCGCGTCCACCTTGCGGTTCGTGTCGTTCAGCCGGCTCAGGATCCAGCGGTCCCCGAGGGTGAGCCTTTCGCGCGGCGGCATCCCGGGGAGCCCGCCCGGGAGGTTCATCAGGGTGAAGCGGGCGGCGTTCCAGAGCTTGTTGCAGAAGTTGCGGAAGCCCGCGATGCGCTCCTCGGAGAGGCGGATGTCGCGCCCCTGGGCGGCCATGGCGGTGAGGGTCAGGCGCAGGGAGTCCGCCCCGTAGCGTTCGATGACCTCCAGGGGGTCAATGACGTTCCCGCGCGTCTTGCTCATCTTCTGGCCCTGCTCGTCGCGGACGAGGGCGTGGATGTAGACGTCGCGGAAGGGGACGTCCCCCATGAACTTGAGGCCCATCATGATCATCCGGGCCACCCAGAAGAAGATGATGTCGAAGCCCGTCACCAGGACCGACGTGGGATAGAAGAACTCCAGGTCGGCGTTCTTCCCGGGCCAGCCGAAGGTGGAGAAGGGCCACAGCGCCGAGCTGAACCAGGTGTCCAGCACGTCGGTCTCGCGCCGCAGCTTGGGGTCGTTCGGGTCCTCGCGGGAGACGAAGACCTCCCCCGTCCCGTCGTTGTGCCAGGCGGGGATCTGATGGCCCCACCAGATCTGGCGGCTGATGGGCCAGTCGCGGATGTTGCGCATCCAGTGGAAGTAGGTCGCCTCCCACTGCCGCGGGATGATGCGGATGCGCCCCTCCTCCACCGCGCGGATGGCCTCCTCGGCCAGGGCCTTCATCCGCACGAACCACTGCTTGGAGAGGTAGGGCTCGACGACGGTGCCGCAGCGGTAGCAGCCGCCGACCGAGTGCTTGTGGGGCTTCACGCCGCGCAGGAGCCCGAGCTTCTCCAGATCGGCCACGACCCGCCCGCGGGCCTCGAAGCGGTCGAGCCCGGCGTAGGGGCCGCCGTTCCCGTTGATCTTCCCGTCGGGCGTCAGGATGTTCACCTGGGGCAGCTTGTTGCGCAGCCCCGCCTCGAAGTCGTTGGGGTCGTGGGCGGGGGTGACCTTCACCGCCCCCGAGCCGAAGGCGGGGTCCACGTAGGCGTCGGCGATGATGGGGATCTTCCGGTCCAGGAGGGGCAGGCGCAGGTGGCGGCCCACCAGGGCGGTGTAGCGCGCGTCCTCGGGGTGGACGGCCACGGCCGTGTCCCCCAGCATGGTCTCGGGCCGGGTGGTGGCGATGGTCATGCCCTCGCCCCCCTCCCAGAGGGGATAGTGGAACTCCCAGAGCTTGCCCTCGCGCTCCTCGTGCTCGACCTCGAGGTCGGAGAGCGTCGTCCCGCACCGGGGGCACCAGTTGACGAGGTAGTCCCCCTGGTAGATGAGGCCCTCCTCGTAGAGGCGCACGAAGGCCTCGCGCACCGCGCGGGAGAGCCCCTCGTCCATGGTGAAGCGCTCCCGCTCCCAGTCGCAGGAGGCCCCCAGCCGCATGAGCTGGCGGGTGATGG
>JBBTDR010000246.1:0-4077 GCA_038042665.1 Nitrospinota bacterium | reverse complement strand
AGATTCCTCGCTACGCTCGGAATGACAGCGGAACCGCCAAATTGACCCATTACCGAAAATCCCAGGGGCTGAAATCCGGGCCGAAATGGCCTATAAAGGCGGGGGGGCGCTCCCCGGGCGGGCGGCGCGCCCCGGAAGGCCTTGTTTTGCCCCGCCCTCGGGGAACACCGATGACCACGCGCCAGGCGCGCGCCCAGGAGCTCCAGGCCATCCTCCGCTCCCGCATCCTCGTGCTGGACGGGGCGATGGGCACCATGATCCAGGGCCACGGGCTCTCGGAGGAGGAGTTCCGGGGCGAGCGCTTCAAGGACCACCCGGCCGAGCTGCGCGGGAACAACGACCTCCTCTGCCTCACCCGGCCGGACCTCATCCGCTCGATCCACGAGGCCTCCCTCGAGGCCGGGGCCGACGTCCTCAAGACCAACTCCTTCAACTCGACCTCGGTCGCCCTGGCGGACTACCGCCTGGAGGCCCACGTCTACGAGCTCAACCGGGCGGCGGCCGGGCTCGCCCGCGCGGCGGCGGATGCGTTCGAGGCCCGCTCCCCCGGCGGGCCCCGCTTCGTGGCGGGCGCCATCGGCCCCACCAACCGCACCGCCTCCCTCTCCCCGGACGTGAACGACCCGGGCTTCCGCAACATCTCCTTCGACGCCCTGCGCGAGGCCTACGCCGAGGCGGCGCGGGGGCTCCTCGACGGGGGCGCGGACCTCCTCCTCGTCGAGACCGTCTTCGACACCCTCAACTGCAAGGCCGCCCTCTTCGCCCTCGAGGGCCTCTTCGAGGAGCGGGGGGAGCGGGTCCCCCTCATGATCTCGGGCACCATCACCGACGCGAGCGGACGCACCCTCTCGGGCCAGACCACCGAGGCCTTCTGGAACTCGGTGGCCCACGCCCGGCCCTTGAGCGTGGGGCTCAACTGCGCCCTGGGGGCCAAGCAGCTGCGCCCCTACGTGGCCGAGCTCGCCCGGGTGGCCGGGGTGCCCGTCTCCGTCCACCCGAACGCGGGCCTCCCGAACGCCTTCGGGGGCTACGACGACACCCCCGCCTACATGGCGGGCCTCCTCGGCGAGTTCGCCCGGAGCGGCCTGGTGAACATCGTGGGCGGGTGCTGCGGCACGACGCCCGCCCACGTCGCCGCCATCGCGGAAGCCGTGAGGGGCGTGGCCCCCCGCACCATCCCCGGGGTTCCCCGCCGCTGCCGCCTGAGCGGCCTCGAGCCCTTGAACGCCGGGCCCGAGACGGGCTTCGTGAACGTGGGCGAGCGCACCAACGTCACCGGCTCCTCCCGCTTCGCCAAGCTCATCCTGGAGGGGAAGTTCCCCGAGGCCCTGGAGGTGGCCCGCCAGCAGGTGGCGGGCGGGGCCCAGGTGATCGACGTGAACATGGACGAGGCCATGCTGGACTCCGAGGCGGCCATGGCCACCTTCCTGCGCCTGGTGGCCGCCGAGCCCGACATCTGCCGCGTCCCCGTCATGATCGACTCCTCCAAGTGGGAGGTCATCGAGGCGGGGCTCAAGTGCGTCCAGGGCCGGGGGGTGGTGAACTCTTTGAGCCTCAAGGAGGGGGAGGAGGAGTTCCTCCGCCGGGCGAAGCTCGTGCGCCGCTACGGCGCCGCCGCCGTGGTGATGGCCTTCGACGAGCGGGGCCAGGCCGACACCGCCGGGCGCAAGCTCGAGATCTGCGCCCGGGCCTACAAGCTCCTCACCGGACGGGCGGGCTTCGAGCCCCAGGACATCATCTTCGACGCGAACGTCTTCGCCGTGGCGACCGGCATCGAGGAGCACAACGGCTACGCCGCCGCCTTCATCGAGGCGGTGCGCCGGGTCAAGCGGGAGCTCCCGGGGGCCTTCACCAGCGGCGGGGTCAGCAACGTCTCCTTCTCCTTCCGCGGGAACAACGCCATGCGCGAGGCCATGCACGCGGCCTTCCTCTACCACGCCATCCAGGCCGGGCTGGACATGGGCATCGTGAACGCCGGGGCGCTGCCGGTCTACGAGGAGATCCCCAAGGATCTCCTCGGGCGCATCGAGGACGTGCTCCTGAACCGGCGGCCCGACGCCACCGAGCGGCTGCTGGAGGCCGCCGAGCGGGTGAAGGGCGCCAAGGGCAGGGCCAGGGCCGGGGACCCCGCCTGGCGCGCCTGGCCCGTCCAGAAGCGGCTCGAGCACGCCCTCGTCCAGGGCATCACCGAGCACATCACCGAGGACACCGAGGAGGCCCGGAAGCTCTTCGAGCGGCCCATCCAGGTCATCGAGGGGCCGCTGATGGACGGGATGAACATCGTGGGCGACCTCTTCGGCTCGGGCAAGATGTTCCTGCCCCAGGTGGTGAAGAGCGCCCGGGTGATGAAGATGGCGGTGGCCCACCTCATCCCCTTCATCGAGGCCGGGAAGGCGGAGGGCGCGAGCAGCTCGAACGGCAAGGTGCTCCTCGCCACCGTCAAGGGCGACGTCCACGACATCGGCAAGAACATCGTGGGCGTGGTCCTCCAGTGCAACAACTACGAGGTGATCGACATGGGGGTGATGGTCCCCTGCGCGCGCATCCTCGAGCGGGCGCGCGAGGAGAAGGCGGACGTCATCGGGCTCTCCGGCCTCATCACCCCCTCGCTGGATGAGATGGTGCACGTGGCCCGGGAGATGGAGCGGGAGGGCTTCTCCCTTCCCCTCCTCATCGGCGGGGCCACCACCTCCCAGGTGCACACGGCGGTCAAGATCGAGCCCCAGTACAGCGGAGCCACCGTCTACGTGACCGACGCCTCCCGCGGCGTGGGGGTGCTGGGGAGCCTCATGAGCCGCGAGGGGCACGGGGAGTTCGCCGCCAAGGTGCGGGCCGAGTACGCCGGCGTCCGGGCCCGGCACGAGGGCCGCCGCGCCCGCGCCGAGATACTCCCGATCGGGGACGCCCGCCGCGCCCGCGCCGCCGTGGACTGGGAGGCCATCCAGCCCCCGGCCATGACCGGGGTGCGGGCGCTCGATGACTATCCGCTCGATGAGCTGCGCGGGCGCATCGACTGGACCCCCTTCTTCGCCACCTGGGAGCTCTCGGGCACCTTCCCGAAGATTTTGGATGAGGGTCCCGCGGCCGAGGCCGCCCGCAGCCTCTACCAGGACGCCCAGGCCCTGCTGGACCGCATCGTCCAGGAGAAGCTCCTGCGCGCCTCGGGGGTGTTCGGCATCTTCCCGGCCAACGCCGTGGGGGACGACGTGGAGATCTACGGCCCCGGCGGCCAGGTGCTCGGCGTGGCCCGCTTCCTCCGCCAGCAGATGGCCAAGGCCCCCGGCAGCCCCAACCTCTGCCTGGCGGACTTCATCGCCCCCAAGGAGAGCGGGCGGGCGGACTGGATCGGCGCCTTCGCCCTCACCGCGGGCCTCGGGGCCGGGGAGCTCGCGCGCGCCTTCGAGAAAAAGGGGGACGACTACAGCGCCATCATGGTCAAGGCCCTGGCCGACCGGCTGGCCGAGGCCTTCGCCGAGCGGCTCCACGAGCGGCTGCGCCGGGAGTTCTGGGGCTACGCCCCCGGGGAGAGCCTCTCGAACGCGGAGCTCATCCGGGGGAACTACCGGGGCATCCGCCCCGCCCCGGGCTACCCCGCCTGCCCGGACCACACCGGCAAGAGGCTGATCTTCGACCTCTTGCAGGCCCGCGAGCGCGCCTCCATGCAGCTCACCGAGAGCTTCGCCATGCTCCCCGCCGCCTCGGTGAGCGGTTTCTACTTCGCCCACCCCCAGGCCTGCTACTTCGGGGTGGGCCGCATCGGCCCCGACCAGGCGGCGGACTACGCCCGCCGCGGGGGGGAGGAGCTCGCCGCCGTGGAGCGCTGGCTCTCCCCCGTCCTGGGCTACGAGCCCGAGGCCGCCCCTCCCAAGGGGGCGGTGGCGGCCTCCTCCCGGGGCCGGGAGTAGGGCCTCCCGGAAAGCCGTTTTCGGGCTTCCCCGGGCCGGAAAATCCGCTCCCTTCTTCGGCAATTGACGCCCAGTGGCGGGGCGGCTACATTGGCTCCTCGCCCGAGGAGCCCCACCTCGGCCCCGGGCGGCGCCCCGCGCGCGGCCCGCAGGGCCGAGCGCGAGCCATGAC
>JBBTDR010000245.1:0-7209 GCA_038042665.1 Nitrospinota bacterium | reverse complement strand
GCCGCAGCCGCCGCTCGAGCGCCCCGGCCATCACCCCGTTCCCCTTCGGGGTGAAGTGGCCGTCGAAGTCGAAGAAGAGGGAGGGGGCGTCCGGGCGGCGGAACTCCTCCGCCAGGTCCCAGCAGGCCAGGCCCTTCTCCGCGCACAGGCGGAGGAGGGGGGCGATGAGGGGACTCGGGTAGGTCATCCCGCAATTGTAGCGGAGATGCCTGCGCCCCGCGCACCAGGCCTGGGGGTGGACCATGTGGCCGTGGGGGTGGGTGGCGAGGGCGAAGCCCATCCCGGCCTCCCGGGCGAGGTCCCGGATGCGGAGGATGTGGCCGATGCTCCGCCCGAGCTGCTCCTCCCATTCCCCCTGGTGGGGGTTGCCGGGGCGGGTCCAGCCGTGGTGGTCGTACTCGATCCGCCCGAGGCGGGCCTCGGCCCAGCGGCCGTGGGTGAACCGCACGGCGTGGTAGAGCAGGTAGCGAAAGGCGTAGAGGTTCCCCAGCGGGGGGCCGGGCAGGGCCTCGAGGAACTGGCGGGTGTGGGAGAAGTGGTTGGGCGGGAGGTGCGCGTGGTTCACCCGCAGGGGCTCGCCCCCCGGGCCCCAGGCGGCGCCCTGCTGGTAGTGGAAGTCGTCGGCGAAGTCGGTGACGTCCAGGCTCAGGAGGACGAAGTGGCCCCGCAGGCGGGGGAGTTGTTCCTTCAGGAAGAGATATTCGAGCAGGGGCGAGAAGCCCGCCACCCCCAGGTTCACCGTCTCGTAGCGCGCGCCGGCTCTGGGCGGGGAATCGTTCAGGCGGCGTTCCAGCACCTTCACGAAGGCGTCCCCGAGCTCCACCCCGAAGCCTTCGGCGAAGGAGTCGCCCAGCACCAGGAGGCGCACCGTCCCGGCGGGAGGCTCGGGGCGGAACTCCCGGTCCCGCAGCCCCAGGGAGTTGATCCGGTAGCTCACCCGGAACTCCCCCTTCTCCTCGTTCGCGCCCGAGGCGCCCGGCACCAGCCCGTGGCCGTGGACGGGGTGGCTCTGGCGGTAGGGGATGGTCTTGCGCACCCACTCGGCGCGGAGGGAGCGGGGGTTCTTGTAGCGGAGCACCCCCTCCGCCGCCCCGAGGGCGAGGGCGAGGCTCGCGAGGGAGAGGAGGATCTTCGGGGCCAGGCGGTTCAGCGGGCTGCCCTCATTTCCAAGGAGAGGGGCGGGCTGGGGCTGCACGGGCACGTTAGCCCCCGGCGGGGGGAGGCCGCAAGGGGGGCTTCCCGCCGCCCGCCGGAGGGGCTATGTTGGTCCTCTCAAGCCGCGCGGGGATTCCGCATCTGGGAGGGAGACATGGGCCGGTTCGAGGGGAAGGTCTGCATCGTCGCGGGAGGGGCGCGGGGCATCGGGGGCAAGACGGCGGAGTTCTACGCGGCCGAGGGGGGCAGGGTCCTCCTCGGGGACGTGCTGGAGGAGGAGGGGCGGGCCCTCGCCGCCCGCCTCGGCGCGGGCCGGGCCACCTTCCAGCGGCTGGACGTGACCGACCCCGCCTCCTGCCGGGCGGCGGTGGAGCGGGCGGTGAAGGAGTTCGGGGGGGTGGACCACCTCGTCAACTGCGCCATCCGCATGGCGCCGGGGCCGCTCGTCGATCTCGCCCCCGAGAGCTGGAAGCTCGTGACGGAGGTGGGGCTCCACGGCACCTTCTTCATGTGCCAGGCCTTTGGCCGGTGGATGATCGCCCAGAACCGCCCCGGGGCGGCGGTGAACCTCTCCTCGGTCGCGGGCCTCGCCCCCTACACCCTGGCGGGGGCCTACAGCACGGTGAAGGCGGGCATCATCATGCTCTCCCAGCAACTGGGGATCGAGTGGGCGAGAAAGCGCATCCGGGTGAACGCCGTCTGCCCGGGCCATACCGAGACCCCCCTGACGGCCTACCTGAAGGACCCCGAGGTCAAGCGCGGCCGGAGCGAGGTCACCCCCTGGGGCCGGGTGGGCCAGCCCGAGGACATCGCCCACGGCATCCTCTACCTCCTCTCGGATCAGGCGGACTACGTGACGGCCACCTACCTGACCATCGACGGCGGCCTCGCCCCCAGCATTTTCAATCATATGCCGGGGCGGAAGTGGGGCTAGCCCCGCGCCTCGCCCTTGAGCCGGGTCTCCGCCCCTGGTAGGTTGCCCGTAGGGGCTTGAGAGAGGCTACGGCTTCTCCGGCCTGTTGCAGACGTTCCTCGTTCCGCTGGTGCTCATGTTCATCCTGCGCCTGTGGAGTTCCCGGCGCTGATTTCACCGCCCCACACTTCGGAGGGATGACGTGATCAAGAACTTTGGCGCACGGCTTGGTGGATGGGCGGCGGCGGCCCTGGCGATGGCCCCCGCCGCGGCGTGGGCGGCGGAGGCGGGGGGCCCCCGGATGGGGGTGGGCACGGGCCTCATCCTCTCCGTGGCCTACGGCCTGGTGGGGGTCCTCCTCCTCATGGTGGGCTACAAGGTCTTCGAGTGGATCACCCCCTACTCGGTCGACGACGCCCTCTCCAAGGAGAAGAACGTCGCCGTGGGGGTCGTGGTGGCGGGGATGTTCATCGCCATCGGCATCGTGATCGCGGCGGCCATCTTCCCGGGGTAGGGAAGGGCTGTGGGTCCGCTGGCCCGGTGGAGGGGCGTTCCATGGGACGCCCCAGGGGATGCAGCGTGGCGGGATGGTTCCGTAGGGGCGGTTCGCGAACCGCCCCTACGGATGCCGGTTGGATGCGAAGGGATGGTGGCGGAGAAGGACCGGACGAGGGGAGGAGGCATGAAGGACACACCTCTGGCGGCGCGGGCCCTCCGCTTCCCCTTGGCCGACCCCTTGTTCCACTCCCTCCAGGGGGAGGGGGCCACCCTGGGGCGGCCCTCGGTGTTCGTGCGCCTCATGGGCTGCACCGTGGGCTGCGCCTGGTGCGACACCAAGTACAGCTGGTCGGGCCCCCCCGTGGCCGAGCTCTCGGGGGAGGAGATCCTCGCCTACTGCCGGGAGCGCCCGGGCTGCCAGGTGGTGGTCACCGGGGGCGAGCCGCTGGAGAGCCCCTTCTTCGAGCCTCTGCTCGTCCTGCTCCACGGGGCGGGGCTGCGGATGGAGGTGGAGACCTCGGGCTACTTCGAGCCCTCCCTGGCCGCCCTGGCCCTCGTGGACCAGTGGAACGTCTCCCCCAAGCTGGCCTCGGCGGGCATCGCGGAAGAAAAAAAGCCCCGCACCCTCACGTGGCTCAGGCGGGCCAGGGACCCCTATTTAAAATTCGTCCTCCACAAGCCCGCCGAGATCGCCGAGGTGGACGCCATGCTCCAGGCCCTTGGCCTCGCCGATTGGCCCCCCGAGAGGGTCATCATCTCCCCCGGCGGGAAGAAGCGCCGCGAGATGGAGAAGCGCCTCCTCCCCTTGGCCTCCGCCGCCCTGGCCCGGGGCTTCAGGTTCACGCCCCGCCTCCATGTCCTCCTCTGGGACGACAGGCGGGGGGTTTGAGGCGGGGCCGGCTGGAAGGTTAAAGTTTTTTAAAATCAAAGGGTTGGCTTGATCTCGCGCTGGGCCGGGCGCGGGGGCGGGAATTTTTTGGGGGGGAGGAGGAGTTGTGTTCTCCTGAAATTCGGACTATATGATATTTTTAGTAATCGTCTTCTTCGTGCTTAGCCGTTCCTCATTCTGCTGTCTCTTGCGGCGCGGTCGCTGCGGCGCGCGGTTTCACCCACGTGGAGGAGCCCCATGACGGAAGCCCACGGCATTTCCTATCCGTTCCAGACCACCGATTGGATCAACGGCATCAACATGGACAACCTCAGGAAAGGCCGTCTCCGAAGGGCGAAGGCGGAGCTGTTCGAGAAGCGCAAGTTCGGGGCCTTCCTCTCCTTGAACGAGTGGAACACCCGCTACGTCACGAGCACCTATACCCCCATGTGGACGACGTCCAGCTCGGGCCTGCGCTATTCCCTCCTCGTCAAGGGCGACGAGCAGCCCATCGTCTACGAGCAGGGCGACATCGGCTACCACACCGAGCGCTTCGCCACCTGGCTGCCCAAGGGGAACGTGAAGTGGGCCATCACGGGGATGGGCTGGATCGCCCGTTGCATGGGCGAGGCGGCCCACGCGGCGGCGGTCAAGCGCTTCGTGGACCAGATCTACACCGAGCTCAAGCGGCAGGGGGTGGAGAAGGAAGTGCTCGCCCTCGACTTCGCCGACCCCTCCATCTCGGCCGCCTTCGAGGCCAAGGGGGTGAAGACGAGCGGGGATGGCTACCTGGCCCTGCTCGACGCGCGCAAGCACAAGCTGCCCGAGGAGGTCCAGTGCCTCCGGAACACCTGCTCGGTGGGGGACGCCATGTTCGAGTCCCTTCGCCGGACCGTGCGGCCGGGCGTGAGCGAGCATGAGGTCCTGGGCGAGGTGTTCAAGGCGTGCTACGCCAACGGGGGCGAGGTCTTCTCGGGCGTGTTCGTCACCTCGGGGCCCTACACCTGGCCCAACCTCCGCTGCTGGACGGGCCGCCGCCTCAACCCCGGCGACGTCATCTACATGGACGTCTACAACACCTCCTGGAACGGCTACAAGACCTGCTACTACCGCACCTTCAGCCTGGGCGAGCCCTCGAAGGCCACCAAGGATGCCTACCAGCGCGCCTACGACTGGCTCTACGACTCCATCAGCGTCATCAAGCCGGGGGTGACATCGAAGGAGATCGCCGAAAAATGGCCCTCGGGCCCGAAGGTGTGGGCCGACATCGGCGTCGTCCACGAGGACCAGACCGCCGGCAACAACTGGGCGCACGGCATCGGCCTCACCCTCTACGAGCCGCCCCTCGTCTGGCGGGGCTGCTCGCTCGAGCACCCGATGGTGATCGAGGAAGACATGTGCTTCGCCATCGAGACCCAGGAGGGCGACCACGAGGGCCAGGGCGTGCGCATCGAGGAGGTGCTCCACGTGACGAAGACGGGCGTGGAGATCCTCTCCAAGTGGCCGATCAAGGAGATGACCGTCATCGACATCTAGCGGATTGCTCCCCTCCTCCCCCGACGCCCGGGGGAGGAGGGGCGAGGGGATACGCCATGCCGATCTACGAGTTTCGGTGCGAGGCCTGTGGCGAGGCCTTCGAGCGCGTCGCGCAATCTCGGCTGGAGCGGGCGGATTGTCCCGCCTGCGGCTCGGCGGAGGTGGAGCGCCTCGTCTCCGCCTTCGCCGCGCGGACGAGCGTCCAGCGGCGGGGCGGGGTGGTGGACCTGAGCTCGGGCGGCTGCCCCTGCTCCCGGGGCGGGCCGCGGCGCCTCCACGCCCACTAGGGCCTCCCTCCCGCGGGGGGGGTGCGCTTGTCCCGGGGCAAGAAGCGCCCCGAGACGGAGAAGCGCCTCCTTCCCCTCCCCGAGGCCGCCCTGGCCCGGGGCTTCCGATTCACCCCAAGGCTGCACGTGATCCTGTGAGGGGATAAGGGGGGGGTGTGAGGGGAAGTGTGAGGTTTTGGTCGTGGCTGAGCCTATAGTTTTCAGGGATGCAGATTCGAAAAATCTGGAATTGGTGAGGCAGATAGTCTTTCTTCGCCTGAAGAATGATCCTGAGTGGAAACACCTAAATAATGAGGATTGGGAGCGACCTAAATCCTATGTGAAATTTGAGGAACCTCGTCTGCGAAATAGCTTCTTGCTATTGGTAAACGAAGTGATGTGGCAGTTGATGATTCAGGGCGTGATCACTCCGGGGATGAATGCAGCGAATCCTAACCTCCCATGGTTCAGAGTTACGGACCATGGAATGAAGGTTCTGGAGGCTGAACGGCTTGTGCCTCATGATCCTTCGGGCTATTTGCGAGAACTTCGTAATGTTGCTCAAACCACGGTTGGGAAAGTCACTATTGCCTATCTAGAAGAGGCGTTGCGCTGTTTTACTACTGGTTGTCACATGGCGTCGGTTTTGTTGCTGGGAGTTGCGGCCGAAAGTGTATTTGTGGGCTTATGTGATGTGGCTGGTGCATCATTGAAGAGCACTAAAGACAAGCAGACCTTTGCTAAATTGCCCGATACAGTAAAGGCGAAGCATAGATGGCTTGTTGACAAATTCCAAACGTTGCCCGCAGAGGTGCGGCGTAAGCAGTTACCAGAATCGCTGGATATGACGCTTCTTTCTCTCTATGAGTTGATCCGTCGACAAAGAAACGATCTGGGGCATCCACAAGAAAATCCTCCCGACGTAAGTAGAGATCAGGCGTTTGTTCAATTTCGCCTATTCCCGACTTTTATCAAAGACGTGGAGGCATTTGCTGCGTATTGCAAGAGCGATGGTCTATAGCTGGCCGAAGAGAGACCTGTAGGGGCGATCCTTGTGATCGCCCCTTGAATTTTGGGGAATGGGCGAACACGAGGTTCGCCCCTACGGATGGCCCCGCTGAATCCACGCGCAAAAAACCGCCCCGCCGGATTCTCTCCAGCGGGGCGCGGTTGTTTCAGGAGATAGGCGCTACGCCGGGATTTTAACGCCCTCTTTCTTGGTGAGCTCGTCCCAGTTGCGCTCGACCCTCTTCTTGAGCTCGGCCATGAATTCCCGGGTGATGAAGCTGGGCATCTTGACGTTGGGGTTGGCCCGCTCGTAGACGCGGGCGGGGATGTCGTACTCCTCGTCGGTGTAGCCCACCTTCTTCTCCAGCAGGCGGCCCCTCAGGTAGGTGCGGCGGATGGCCCCCTTCACGTCCTCGTCGGTGGCCGAGAGGCCGTACATGTCGTTGAGGGAATCCACCACGTTCTTGTCGGGCACGCCCGCGAACTTGCAGGTGCCGATCATGTCGTCGCGGGTGTAGTAGATGCCGTTCATGACGGCCCGCTCCCAGTAGTCGATGTCGGTCTTCTGGCCGTCGAGGATGAGGAGGAGGAAGGTGCGCATGCTCATGTGGCCGCCCGCCAGCGCCCAGGGGTAGCCGGGGTTGGTCTCGGGGAGGTAGGCGGGGTACTCCAGGCCCTTGCCCTGCATGGCGAAGGAGAGGTCGCCGCACTGGAGGGCCAGGCGCAGGAGGCCCTGGCCGAGCTCCTCGCACTGGCCGGCGGCGGACTTCCGCATGAGCTCCATCATCTTCTTGGCGTCGCCGTAGCGGAGGCCGCCCAGGACGGGCTTCCCGGGGTGGCGCTCGTTCCACTCCATGGCGTAGCTCAGAGTGGCGCCCAGGCTGATGGCGTCGTAGCCCAGGAGGTCGCCCAGCTCGACGAGATCGAGGGACTCCTCGGCGCCGTACACCCCGCAGTTGGCGGTG
>JBBTDR010000244.1:0-6245 GCA_038042665.1 Nitrospinota bacterium | reverse complement strand
GGGCGGTCCTGACGGTGGACGGGGGCCAGAGCGCCCAGTGAGGGCCCGGGCGGGGGGCGGATCGCGGCGGGGAGGGGGCGGGGTGATGCGCGCGGTGTGGTTGTTCCTGGTGCTCGCCCTGGCCTCTCCGGCCCTGGCCCAGGAGCGCCGGGTGGACGTGTACGATGCGAAGAGCCGCCGGACGGGCCACCTGGTGGTGGAGCCCGAGGCGGGCCGGGTGGATTTCTATGACCAGAAGAGCCGCCGGACGGGGTACGGGCGGGTGGACGGGGAGGGCCGGTTGGAGCTGTTCGACGCCAAGAGCCGGAGGGTGGGCTCGGGGCAGGTGAAGTGAGCGCGGCGGGCCGGCGGGAGTCTCCCGCCGCGTTTTGGTTCTTGATTCCATAATCACGCCATCTTCCTTTTTCTGGCTTTCACGCTTTTTCCCGGGTTCCTTTTCGCATTTTCCCCCCGGATTTATTGCGCTTCGCCGCCGTCCTCGGAGGCCCGGGCTTTCGCCGGTTTTTCCGGCGGGGCTTGACCTCGGGGGAGGCTTGGACGATAAGATGGGGGGCGCGGGGGGAAGCCCCCGCGCGGAGCGTTTTTCAGCCCGGGGAGCAGCGTCGGATGCGCCGGTGGAATCCAACCCGAGGGAGGGCCAGGGGCGAGGCCGCGACGCCCCGACTGCCGCTGGCGGCCTAGGCGCCAGGACGGTGAACGCGCCGGCCGGGCGGTGGAGCCCCCCAAAACGGGAGAGCGAACGGGGCGGCGCCCGGCGGGCCAGGCGAGGGACCTCTCCCTAGGAGCTCGTGATTCATGCCGAAACGCCCTGTCGTCACTTCCGCGGCCTCCCCGAAGGGGGCGGCCGCCGCGTCCAACCGGGTACGCATCTTCGACACCACCCTCCGGGACGGCGAGCAGTCTCCCGGCTGCAGCATGGACCGTTTTCAGAAGGTCCAGCTGGCCCAGCAGCTCGAGAAGCTGGGGGTGGACATCATCGAGGCCGGCTTCCCCATCGCCTCGAACGACGAGTTCGAGGCCGTGCGGGACGTGGCCAAGGCGGTGAAGAAGCCCATCGTGGCGGGCCTCGCGCGCTCCTCGCGCGGGGACATCGACCGCTGCTGGGAGGCCGTGCGCCACGCCCGGCGGCCCCGCATCCATACCTTCATCGCCACCTCGGACATCCACCTCCGGTACAAGCTCAGGATGAGCCGCCAGGAGCTCATGAAGGAGATCGCCGCCTCGGTGCGCTACGCCCGGAAGCTCTGCCGGGACGTCGAGTGGAGCGCCGAGGACGCCACCCGGTCGGACTGGGACTTCCTCGCCGAGGCGGTCCGGGCCGCCATCGGCGAGGGCGCCACCACCATCAACCTGCCCGACACCGTGGGCTACATCGTCCCGAGCGAGTTCCGCCGCTTCTGGGAGCACATCTTCGAGAAGGTGCCCGCCTACGACGAGGTGATCTTCAGCGCCCACTGCCACAACGACCTGGGCCTGGCGGTCGCCAACAGCCTCGTCGCGGTCGAGTGCGGGGTGCGCCAGGTCGAGTGCACCGTCAACGGCATCGGGGAGCGGGCCGGGAACGCCTCGCTCGAGGAGGTGGTGATGTCCCTCCACACCCGGCGGGACGCGCTTCCCTTCACCACCGGGGTCCGCACCCGCGAGATCTACCCCGCGAGCCGCCTCCTCACCTCCATGACGGGGGTGCCGGTCCAGCCCAACAAGGCCATCGTGGGCAAGAACGCCTTCGCCCACGAAGCGGGCATCCACCAGCACGGGGTGCTCTCGAAGGCCATCACCTACGAGATCATGACGCCGAAGTCCGTGGGGCGGCCCTCTAACTCCCTGGTGCTCGGCAAGCACTCCGGCCGGGCGGGGCTGCGGAGCCGCTACGAACAGCTCGGCTTCAAGATGACCAAGGAGGAGGTCTCGGCCATCTACCCGCGCTTCACCGACCTGGCCGACAAGAAGAAGGAGGTCTACGACGAGGACCTCGTCGCCCTCTTGCAGGAGGAGCGGGCGGGCCTGGACGAAGCCTCCTACCACCTGGAGTTCCTCCAGGTGACGAGCTCCACCGGCACCCAGCCGGCGGCCACGGCCATGGTCCGCATCAAGGAGGGGGAGATCCTGCACTCCGAGGTGGGCCGGGGGAACGGCCCCGTCGACGCGGCGGTGGACGCCATCCTCCGCATCACCGGGGTGAAGTGCCGGCTCACCGACTTCTCGGTCAACTCCGTCACCCGCGGGCGCGACGCCCTGGCCGAGGCGAACCTGATGGTGGAGTTCGCCGACGGCCTCCAGCTCGCCGGCCACGCCGCCAGCCCCGACACCGTCGAGGCCGGGGCCAAGGCCTTCCTGAGCGCGGTGAACAAGTACCGCCTCACCCAGAGCCTCAAGAAGAAGAACGGGAAGGGCAAGAAGAAGAAGAACGGCGGCCGCCCCAAGGGCATCTGAGGCGGCGGCGTCCAGCCGCGCGAAAGGCGGGGCCCTGCGGGGCCCCGCCTTTTTTCCCGGAATCACGAACCAGCCGGAATTTGAGGTAAGGCCTCCCGCCGCGCCCGGGACTATCTTCTTCCCGGGGTCCCCTGGAGCTGTCGCGGGCGGTGGGGCCCCCGCCAGGGCAAGGGCCGGGCATCCCCCGTTTTCCGGAAAATTCCGGCTGACCCAGGCGCAAAAATGTTTCGCTTCCGGAGGGGCTTCTGAAAGGGAGGGGGTGAGCCGTCTCGAATATTGAGGGATAATGGCGGATAAAGACGGATAAAGAGGGTATAAAGACGCTTTTTTTCTCCTTGGAGGCCCCGCCCATGCCCGACGACCGCCCCTGGCCCGCCACCCTGGAGCTCGCCCGGAGGATCGCCTCGGCCCGGGTGGAAGACGTGGACGCCCCCGCCCGCGCCAAGGCGCGCGAGGCGATCGTGGACACCCTGGGGGTCGCCCTCGCGGGGGCCGGGGACGATTGCGCCCGCCTGGCGCGCCGCCTGGCCGATCGGGAGGGCGGCACCTCCTGCTGCCGGCTCTGGGGCGCCCCGGGCCGCACCAGCGCCTCCTGGGCCGCCTTCGTGAACGGCACGGCGGGCCACGCCCTCGACTTCGACGACACCGACTTCGTCATGCTCGGCCACCCGAGCGTGGTGCTCGCCCCGGCCCTCATCGCCCTGGCCGAGGAGCGCGGCCACGCGGGGGGGGAGGTCCTCGCCGCCTACGCCGTGGGCTTCGAGGTCCTCCACGTCCTCGGGCGGGCCCTCAACCCGCGCCACTACCGCCGGGGCTTCCACGCGACGGCCACCCTCGGCACGGTAGGCGCGGCGGCGGCCTGCGCCCACCTCATGGGGCTCGGCGAGGAGCGCGTCCGCCACGCCCTGGCCCTCGCCGCGAGCGAGGCGGCGGGCCTGGGGTGCAATTTTGGCACCATGACCAAGCCCTTCCACGCGGGCCAGGCCGCCCGGGCCGGGGTGGTGGCGGCGCTGCTGGCCGAGATGGGTTTCACCTCGGGCCCGGACGCCCTGGAGACCGGCTACGCGGCGGCGCTGGGGGCCGAGGGCATCGGGCCCGGCGCCGAGCGCTTCGCCGACTGGGAGGCCGCGGCCAGGCCCTGGGGCCCGCCCTGGGACATCGGGCAGGGGGTGAACGTGAAGCTCCATCCCTGCTGCGCCATGACCCACCCGGGCATCGACGCCATGCTTGAGCTCGTCCATCGGGAGGGGGTCCGCCCCGAGGAGGTGGAGAGCCTGGGGGCCAAGGGCTCGCCCATGGCCATGAAGATCCTCCGCTACCCGGTGGCCGCGACGGGGCTGGAGGGGAAGTTCTCGATGCAGTACTGCCTGGCCTCGGCCCTGGTGGACGGCCGGGTGGGCATCCTCCAATTCGAGGGCGACCGCGTCCACCGCACCCAGATCAAGGAGCTCCAGCGGCGGGCGGCCTTCGAGCTCGACCCCGAGCTCGCCCGCGAGGACCCCGAGAGCGAGCGCACCGAGGTCTGGGTGCGCCTCCGGGACGGGCGGGAGCTGCGGCGGGCCGAGCGGCGCGCCAAGGGCCACATCGAGCGGCCGGTCCCGGTGGCGGAGCTGCGGGGGAAGTTCATGGAGTGCGCTGCCTCCTGCATCCTCCCGCCCCAGGCCGAGGCGGCCTGGGAGGCCTGGTGGGGGATGGAGAAGGCCGGGGACCTCGGGGAGCTCACCCGCCTCCTCCAGCCGGCGTGAGCGTTTCAAATCACGCGGGGGCTGGCCGCTTCTCCCTCTCCCTCCGGGAGAGGGCCGGGGTGAGGGAAGGTTCTGCGGTGGGGCATCAAGAGCTATAATATGTAACCGCATTCTGATATTTGGCGAATAGCTGTGATTCAGGAGACAGAAGGTGTCGAAGCACTCTCAAGAGCAAATTATCCAAACCTTGCAGAACCTATCTGCTCGGCTAAGGACAAGAAAATTGTCTGGGAAAGATATCGGCCAAGTAATTTCTGTCTCAGTCGTCAAGCGTCATTTCGGGTCTGTTGGGAAAGCTCTTGAAGCTGCTGGATTGGAACCAACTCTTGCCGGTGAAAATCTCCAATGGCTACATGAGAAGCAGCGCCTCTCCGAAGATGATCTTTTCCGTGCCCTACTCGAAGTCGAACGGAAATTGGGCAAGGAACCTGGCGTCAACGATTGCTCGGCACATGGTTCATATTCTGACACACCCTATAGGAAGCGCTTTGGGAGGTGGCCCAATGTCATGGCGTTTTACCGGAAGTGGAAGGCGAGTAATTCTATTGCGGGAAAGGAAGCAACGTCGGTCACCTCTGCCCCAGCAATGACCGAGGAACCCAAGGAAATGCCTGTGTTGATATCATCACAAAAAATCAAGCAAAAACCACCAGCCCAGTTCTACGGCGAGCCAATCGATTTTCGCGGGTTGCGCCACGCGCCCATCAACGAGCAAGGTGTTGTGTTCCTGTTCGGGATGGTGAGCCGTGAGCTTGGCTTCGGCATTGAGGCGATCCAGCAGGGTTTCCCGGACTGCGAGGGCAAGTATCTGTATGAGGAAAAGAAGAATCTTTGGGCAAAGGCGCGCATCGAATTCGAATACAGATCTTCTTCGTTCAAAGGTAACCATCCTGTCGATCAATGCGACTTCATCGTGTGTTGGATCAATGATTGGGAAGATTGCCCGATCAACGTCATCGAACTGAAGACCGAGATACTGAAGCTCCCCTCGAAGTAGCTTTGGCCCGGACTCCGTCTGGTCAGCAAACCTTCCCTCACCCCAGCCCTCTCCCGGAGGGAGAGGGGGAAGTTGGCCCGCTTCATTTTTGGGCGGGCTAGAGGTCTTCCCGCTGCCGGTGTTATAAAGAGGGTGCTTCCCGTCGGGGGCAGGCGCCTGCTCCTGGCAAGGCTTGATTGAAAAGGCGGGGGAGAAATGCCCGAGCGCGTCGTCGTCGCCATGAGCGGGGGGGTGGACAGCTCCGTGGCGGCCGCCCTGCTCGTGGAGCAGGGCTGGGAGGTCGTCGGGGTGGGGCTGCGCCTGGCGGACCGGCCCCCGGCGCCCGAGGCCGAGTCCTTCCACCGGGGCTGCTGCGCCCCGCGCGACCTGGCCGACGCCCGCGCCGTGGCGGCGAAGCTGGGCTTCCCCTTCTACGCGATGGACGTGCGGGAGGTCTTCCGCGGGGCGGTGATCGAGGGCTTCGCGGACGCCTACCTCCGGGGCCGCACCCCGAACCCCTGCGTGGACTGCAACCAGGTGGTGAAGTTCCAGCACCTCGCGGACAAGGCCCGGGCGCTCGGGGCCTCCCGCCTCGCGACGGGCCACTACGCCCGGCGGGTGCGCACGCGCGGGGGAAGGCTCACCCTGGCGCGCAGCGCCGACCGAAGGAAGGACCAGACCTACTTCCTCTTCGGCTTGACCCAGGAGCAGCTCGGCCTCGCGATGTTCCCCCTCGGGGAGATGGACAAAGCGGCGACGCGTGAGGCGGCCCGCCGCCTGGGCCTCCCCAACGCCGAGAAGCCCGAGAGCCAGGAGATCTGCTTCGTGCCCGAGGGGGACTATCGGAAGTTCCTCGGGCGCGAGCGCCCGGGCTGGCGCCGCCCAGGCGACATCGTGGACGGGCGGGGGAGGGTTCTCGGCGCCCACGCGGGGGTGGCGGGCTTCACGGTGGGCCAGCGGCGGGGGCTGCGCCTCGCGGGCGGGGAGCGGCGCTATGTCGTGAGGCTCGAGGCCGGGAGCGCGACGGTGGTCGTCGGCGGCCGCGAGGACCTCTGCCGCGGGCGCTTCGAGGTGGAGCGGGTGCGGTGGTC
>JBBTDR010000243.1:0-14384 GCA_038042665.1 Nitrospinota bacterium | reverse complement strand
GGGGGGGGGCGCCCGCCGCGGGGGCCTGGCCCTCGGGCGCGGCCGGGGCCTGGGGAGCGGCCGGAGCGCCCTCGGGGGGAACCGGGGCGGCCGGTGCGCCGGTGCGCCCCTGGCGCAGGAGGGCGACCTCGTTCTCGATCGATTCGAGCCGCCCGCGCATCTCATCGAACTGCTGGGTGAGCTTCTTCAGCGCGGCGTCGTGGTTGCGGTTGCTCCGCTCCAGGCCGTCCACGAGGTTCTGCACCGCCTTGCGGACTTCCTCGATGCGCTCCTCCTGGTTGGAGAGGCCCCGCCGCAGCCCCAGGAGGTTGCGCTCGGCCTCGCCCAGGTCCTCCGGGCCGCGGGGGGCGGGGGCGGGGGTGGAGAAGGCGGGGGCGCTCTCTCGCTCTCCCCCCGGCCCGACGGCGCAGCCAGCCGCCAGGAGGGCCACGGGAGCAGCCCATGCGCAGAGCCGGAGGATGCGTGGCGTCTTCATGCGCATAAAAGAAAACTCCCCGGCGGGATCGCGCCCGCCGGGGAGTCCTTCCCTCAAAGCAACGGGTGGCAGCGGGCGCCTAGTTCATCCCCGCGGGGACGCCGCCCACCACGTTGAACTTGGCCCGGCGGTTCTTGGACCAGGCCAGCTCGTTGCGGCGCGGGTCGAGGGGACGCTCCTTCCCGTAGCTGACGGTGTCGATCCGGGAGGCGTCCACGCCCAGGGAGGCGAGGTAGTCCTTCGCGCCCTGGGAGCGGCGATGGCCAAGGGCGACGTTGTACTGCACCGTCCCGCGCTCATCGCAGTGCCCCTCGACCTGGATCCGGATGGTCGGGAACTCGGCCAGGAACTTGGCCTTGGCATCCAGGATGGGCCGCATGTCCGGGCGGATGTCCGACTTGTCGAAGTCGAAGTGCACGAGGGCGTCCTCGAAGGCCTTCATGCCCGACTGGAAGGCCGCGCGGCGGCGCTGACGCTCCGCCTCGGTCATGCTGCCCTCGCCCCTTCCGGCAGCGGCGGCGGAAGAGACCGACTCGTCGCTCTTGACAGCCTGCTGGGCGCAACCGGCGGTGGCCATCAGCAACGCCACCCCCAACATGACCGACCCCAACCGCTTCCAACTGCCCTGTAGCAACATTCTGGACATCCTCCTCGAATCCCGAAAATGCGCTCGGTCGGCGCGTAATGTAACATATATTCCAAGGGGTTACACGGTCACCCCTACAATTTCCCGTGCCGCGTGCCTGGGCGCTTCTCTCCCTTCCGCTCAAACAGCGTGTAAGTATAAATCTCCAACCCCCCGGGTAGCAAGGGGGGTTTTGGAAAAATTTTCAGCCGCGCCGCAAATGGCCGTTTTCACTGCAATGCGGGGGACCAGGCCGGCTCCTGGCCCGGCTGGAGGCGCTTGACCTCGGTCCCGGCCGCGGTCATCACGTAGATATCCTTGGGGCCCACCCGGTCGGAGGAGAAGGCCAGGTGCCGTCCGTCCGGGGACCAGGAGGGGGATTCGTTCTTCCCCTGGCCGCCGGTCAGCCGGCGCAGGTCCGATCCGTCCGGGTTCACCGTCACGATGTCGATGGAGACGTGGTCGGTCACGCGGGTGGAGTAAGCGATGCGGTCCCCCCGGGGGCTCCACTTGGGCTCGGTGTTGTAGGTGCCCTGGAAGCTGATGCGGCGGGGGTCGCTCCCGTCGGCGTTCATCACGTAGATCTGGGGCCCTCCCGAGCGCCCCGAGGTGAAGACGATCTTCTTGCCGTCGGGGGAGAACGCGGGGGAGACGTCGATCCCGAAGCTGCGGGTCAGCCGGGTCTTCGCCTGGCTGACCACGTCGTAGGCCATCAGCTGGTAGGTGCGCCCCGCCTGCTCGGAGTAGACGAACTGGCGGCTGTTGGGGGAGAAGCCGCCGCCGATCCCCTGGGCGTTCGGCGCGCTCACCCGCAGCTCCCGGCCCCCGTTGGTGGGGAGGAGGAACACCCCCGGCGGGCTCGACTTGAAGGAGGAGTAAGCCAGCCACCGGCCGTCGGGCGACCAGGCGGGGGCGTTGTTCCCGCTCCCGTTGCGGGTGACCCGGCGCAGGTCGGCGCCGTCCCAGTCCATGATGTAGATCTCGCCCCGCTCCTCGGGGCTGCGGCGCGAGACGAAGGCGATCTGGGTGTCGAAGACCCCCTTCTCCCCCGTGAACCGCTCCAGCACCGCGTTGGCGAAGCGGTGGGCCATGAGGCGCCAGTTCGAGCGCGGGTACTGGTAGCGCTTGCCCACCTCCTGGGCCGCCCGCGCGGTGTCGAACAAGAAGAGCTCCGCCACGATCGAGTCGCCCGACAGGGTGTAGCCGCCCTTGATGAGGCCTTCCGCCTTCACCACGTTCAGCCACTCGGGGAACTTCTGCTCCTCGAGGCGGATCCCGCCCTGCATGGGGTTCTCGAGGTAGCTCTTCCGGTCCTGGATGTGGAAGAGGCCGGAGCGCGCGAGGTCCTCCTCGATCACCTGGGCGATCTGGAGGCCGACCGGGTCGCGGCGCCCCTCCAGGGGGCGCAGCTCGGGGATGGCGAGCCGGATCTTGCGCGCCCCCGGCGACAGGATGTCGATGAACGTCCGCTCGGCCGCGGCCGCCTGAAGGGCGGACAGGCCGGCAACCGCGGCGGCGAGGAAAACCAGAAACCCTTTGAACGCCCGCAGGCGCGCATCCGGCCGATTCGTTCTCACGTCACGCTTCCTCGAAGAAAATCAGGGGCAGAAACTCGCCCCGCAGAACCGGAAGCCCAGGGCCAGCCAGTTCTCCCGGACGGTGTTGGGCGGGGCGGGGAACGACGGGGCCGCGGCCCGCTCCACCGCGCGCAGCGCCGCGTCGTCGTACACCCGGTTGCCGCTGGACCTCTCGATCTTCAGGCCCCGGAAGCTGCCGTCGAGGGCGACATCCACGGCGATCGCCGTGCTCAGCTTCTCCAGGCCGGTCAGGCTCAGGGGCACGGTCCAGAAGTTCCTCACCCGCTCGGCCAGCAGCCCATAGTACCGCTCCAGGTCCGAGCGGGCGACGCCGCCGCCGCCCCCGCCGATGCTGCCGCCGCCCTGGCCGTCGCCGCCGCCCTCGCCCAGATGGCCCACCGGGGGCGGGGGAGGGGTCTGCGCCCGGGCCGTCTGGGCCGGCTGCTCCTTCTTGAGCCGCGCCTCGTACTCCCGGCGCCAGCGCTCCTCGCCCGCGCGCCGCTCGCGGATCTCCTTGAGGCGCGCCTGGCGCTCTTGCTCCTTGCGATCTAGCTCCGCCTTCTCCTTGCGCTCCTTCTCCGTCTGGAGCTGCCTGATCCGGCGGATGTTCTCAAGCTCGGCCTGGCTGGGCCCCGCCTCCTTCTTCTCGGGCGGCTTGGGGGCGGGCTTCTCGGCCGCGGGGGGAGGGGTCTCCCGCAGGGACTCGGGCCGGTCGCCGGACTTGCCCTTGGCCGAGCCGCCCGGGATCTGATCCGCCCCCACCAGGCTCACGGCGGTGCCGCTGCCGTAGAAGCGGGCCTTGCTCTCCGTGGGCGCGAAGGCGGCCCAGCCGAAGAGGAGGATGTGCAGCGCGGCGGAGGCGGCCCAGGCCCGGCGGAAGCGCGGGTCGCGGACGAGGGGAGGCGCCGCCACCGCGTGGGAGGCGGCCGGGGACTCCCGCCCCGCGTAGGAGCGCTCCCTCTCCCCGGCGAGAGCGGGAGCCTGGGTCTTCCTGCTCATCCTGCCCTCAGCGGCGGCGGCCCCTGGCCTCGGATTCGAGGGGGTCGGTCACCATGTTGAGCTTCGTGATCCCGGCCGCCCGGATGACGGCCATCGTCTCCACCACGCGGCCATAGGGCACGGTCTGGTCCGCGCGGAGGAAGATCTCCTTGTTCGCCCTGGCCTTGAAGAGCGCGTCGAGCTTGGGCCGGAGCTCGCCCAGATCGTGGGGGTGGCCGTTGAGATAGATCTTCTGGCCGCGGTCCACGGTGATGACCACGGCGTCCTCGGCGACGCGGGAGCGCTCGGCGGCCACCTTGGGGAGGTCCACGTTCACCGCCTGGTTCTGGGTCTCCAGGAGCGGGGCCGTCACCATGAAGATCACCAGCAGCACCAGCATCACGTCCACGAGGGGCGTGACGTTGATGTCGGACATCGCGTTCGAGCGCGAGATCTTGACCGCCATGGCGCCCCCCTCCCCTACATCCGCATGAAGTGGCGGCCCACGAGGTTGAGGAAGTCGGCGGTGAAGTTCTCGATGCTGTCCGCGACGACCTTCACGCGGTGCTGGTAGTGGTTGTAGGCGATGACCGCGGGGATGGCCGCCGCCAGCCCCACCGCCGTGGCGATGAGGGCCTCGCTGATGCCGGGGGCGACCACCGCCAGCCCGGCCGAGCCGCGCGCGCCGATCTCGCGGAAGGAGTTCATGATGCCCCACACCGTGCCGAACAGCCCGATGAAGGGCGTGGCGCTCGCGGTGGTGGCGAGGAAGGTGAGCAGGTGCTCGAGCTTGCCCACCTCCTGGTTGGCCGCGCGCCGGAGCGCGCGCTCGACGGTATCCACTCCGGTGGACTCCGTGGCGGTGAGAACGGAGGTGTCCTCCACCCCCCCCTTCGAGGAGCGCGCCTTCAGCACCTGCTCCACCTCATGGTAGCCCGCCGCGAACACCTGCCCCACGGGGCTGTCCCCGTACTCGGCGGCCTCGCTGTAGAGGTGGTCGAGGCGCTTCGCCTTCCAGAAGACCTCGAGGAAATCGTCCGAGCGCTGCTTCGCGCGGCGCAGCTCGAAGAACTTCCAGATGATGACCGCCCACGAGGAGAGCGAGAAGGCGATCAGCATCATGAGGACGAAGAACACGACCCCGCCCGATCGGAACGCCAGGCTCCACAGATTGAGCTCGGCGTGGGCGATCGGGAGGGCAGCGGCTTCCGGTGCAACAGGCGCGGCCAGCAGGACAAAGGAGAACACCAAGCAGACCTCCAGGACAGGCGGGCAGCCAAGTATCGCGCTTTTAAGAAAGGCAGTCAATACAGTAGCTTCTCAGGAAACATTGACATGGATTCTAAGCGCTGGCCATAATCCCTGGACGCCCGCCTGACGGAGACTTGCGCGTGAACCCCCTGGAGCGCGCCAAGAAAGCCGCCATCCATGCCGTGGACAAGCTCGCCGGGGAGCTCTGGTCCCTCGCCCAGGAGATCCACCGCGACCCGGAGCCCAGCATGGGGGAGCACCGGGCCTGCCGCCGCCTCTGCGGCTTCCTGGAGGATCAGGGCTTCGAGGTCCGCCGGGGGGCGGGGCGCCTCCCGACCGCCTTCCAGGCCCGCCGCCCCGGGCGGCGGGGAGGCCCGGCCATCTCCTTCCTCTCCGAGTACGACGCCCTCCCGGGGCTGGGCCACGCCTGCGGCCACAACGTCATCGCGGTGGCGAGCGCCGGGGCGGGAGCCGCCCTGGCCCGAGCGGTGGGCCCCGAGGGCGGCTCGGTGGTGGTCACCGGCACCCCCGCCGAGGAGGCGGGCGGGGGCAAGGTTCTCCTTGCCCGGCGCGGACTTTTCCGGGGCCTGGACGCCGCCATGATGTTCCATCCCTCGGGGGAGACCCGGGCCGAGGTGAACTTCCTGGCCCTGGCCGAGATGCGCTTTCACTTCATCGGGCGGGCCTCCCACGCCTCGGCCTCCCCGGAGAAGGGGCTCAACGCCCTGGACGGGGTCCTCGCCACCTTCAACGCCGTCGCCGCCCTGCGCCAGCACCTCCCCCCCGGGGACCGGGTGCACGGGGTCATCCCCGAGGGGGGCGAGGTGCCCAACATCATCCCGGCCAAGGCCTCGGCCTGGTTCTACGTCCGGAGCGCCACCCCGGGAGGACTCGAGCGCCTGGCCGTCCGGGTGGCGGCCTGCGCCCGGGGGGCCGCCCGGGCGACCGGCACCCGCCTGCGCATCTGGCGCAACCCCATCTCCTACGCCCCCATGCGGGTGAACCGCGCCCTGGCCTCCTTCTTCCGGGCGAACCTCCGCCGCCTGGGGGTGGAGGAGCCCGACCCCTTGCCCCCCCTCGCCATGGGCTCCTCGGACGTGGGCAACGTGAGCCAGCTGACCCCCACCATCCATCCCCAGATCCAGATGGTGCCCGCCGGGGTCTCGGCCCACACCCCGGCCTTCGCCCGCGCGGCGGGCGGCCCCGCGGGGCGCAAGGCCCTCCTCCTGGGCGCCAAGGCCCTCGCCATGACCGGGGTGGACATCCTCCTCGACCCCAAGGCCCGGGCCCAGGTGCGGGCGGAGTTCGTGGCCGGGAGGAACGGACGGTGACGAGGACACCGCGGACGGCCGGCCTCGCCCTGGCGCTCGGCGCCCTCCTCGCGGGGGCGCCCCCCGCCCTGGCCGCCGCGCCCCCTCCCAAGCCCGCCCTCGCGCAGGAGCCCCTCCAGCCCCCCCAGGTCTCCCCCCTGCCCGAGAAAATCCGCGAGGCCGCCGAGCGCGAGGACGCCCCCGCCCTTCTCGACGCCCTGAAATCGCTCCGCGGCGACCCAGACGGGCGCGGCGCCCTCCTCGCGGGCTACGCCCACCTCAAGGCGGGCCGCCCCGGGGACGCCATCGCGCCCCTGCGGGAGGCCCTCCGCAAGGCCCCCGACCTCAAGGCCCACACCCTCCACTTCCTCTCCCAGGCGGCGGAGAAGCTGCGCGACGACGCGAGCGCCCGGCAGTCCCTCCAGGAGCTCCTGAAGCTGGACCCCGGCAACCCCCACGCCCCGCACGCCCACGAGACCCTGGCCCGCATCGCCCTCCGGCAGGGGAACCCCGCGGAGGCCGTGCGCTGGCTGCGCGACCTGCCGCGCCTCTACCCGGATCACGACCGCGCCGACCTCTTCCTCGAGCTCCTCGCCCAGGCCCTGGAGGAGAGCGCCCGGTACCCGGACGCGGCCACGGCCTGGCGCCGCCTCTGGCTCGACCACCCCGAGAGCCCGCGGTCGGTGAGGGCGCTCGAGCGCGCGGACGCCATCGCCCCCTTGGTCACTCCCCCCCTCCCCCCCCTCCAGGCCGGCGACCACTATCTCCGGGCCCGCCGCCTCCAGAAGCTCCACCGCCACCGCCAGGCCCTCGAGGCCTACCGCGAGTTCGGCCGCCTCTTCCCCGCCTCCCCCTACCGCGACGAGGCGGCGCACCAGACCGCCCTCGCCCTCTTCTCCCTCCGGCGCACGGCGGAGGCCCGCGGCGCCCTCGAGGACTCGCTGCGCGCCTTCCCGGCGGGCACGCCCCAGCGCGCCGAGGCCCGCTACTACCTCATGCGGAACCACCTGCGCACGGACGACCGCCCCGCCTTCGAGGAGGAGGCGCGCGCGCTCCTCCAAGAGAGCCCGGCCACCGCCTGGACGGCCTCCACCCTGCATCTCCTGGGGCGGGTGCACGAGGACGACCGCGAGGCCGAGGCCGCCACCCGCTACTACGAGCAGATCGTCCGCCAGCACCCGGGCTCGCCCCTGGCGCCCAAGGCCCTGTGGCAGATCGCCTGGCTCCGCCTCCAGGACCGCTCCGACGGGGCCGCGCTCGAGAGCTTCCAGGACCTCGCCCGCCGCTACCCGGATCACGCGCTGGTCCCCTCGGCCCTCTACTGGGCGGGCGCCGCGGCCGAGCGCCTAGGCGACCGCGACCGCGCCGCACGCCTCTACGGCGACTGCCTCCGCCTCTACCGGCACCAGTACTACGGCCAGCTCTCCGCCGAGGCCCTGGCCCGGCTGAGCCGGGAAGGACTCATGGACGCGGCCCTCGCGCTGCCGCCGCGCCCGGGCGGGTTCCAGGGCTGGAGCGCCCCCCCGGGCGGGGAGGGCATGGAAGCGGGGGCGATGGCGCATTGGCGGGCGGCGGAGCTGCTCGCCTCGATGGGGCTCAACCACCTCGCGGGCGAGGAGTTCGAGCGGGTGGGAAACTCCCCCTTCTTCCGCTTCCGGGCGGCGCTGGCCTACTCCCGGCACGGGTTCCACAGCCGGGCCAACGCCATCCTCCACGGCCAGTTCCGCGAGGAGGTCCGCGCCGGGGGGGCCGACCTGCCCATCGAGTTCTGGAAGGCGGTCTATCCCCTGCGCGCGAAGCCCGGGCAAGCCGGCGGGGTGGACCCCCTCCTCGTGAACGCCGTCATCAAGGCGGAGAGCTCCTTCGACCCCAACGCCTTCTCCCCCGCCGGAGCCATGGGCCTCATGCAGCTCATGCCCAGCACCGGGCTCGGGCTGGCCAAGCGGCTCAACGTGCGCCTCGACTCCGAGGAGCAGCTCTTCGACCCCGCGCTGAACGTGCGCCTGGGCTCGCACCACCTGGCGGACCTGGTGAAGGAGTTCCAGGGAGAGCTCGTCCCCGCCATCGCGAGCTACAACGCCGGCCGCAACGCCGTGAGGCGCTGGTGGCAGAGGCGGGAGCAGGAGCCGCTGGAGGTCTTCGTCGAGCGCATCCCCTTCGAGGAGACGCGCAACTACGTAAAGCGCGTCCTCGCCTACTACCGCGAGTACCGCCGCATCTACGGCGGCCCCGCCCGGCCCGCGCGCTCGCCCTCATGAGGGAGCCCCCGGGCGCGCCCCTGCTGGCCATCGGCCTCATGTCGGGCACCTCGGCCGATGGAGTGGATGCCGCCCTCGTCCGCATCGCGGGCGGGAAGGCCGCCCTGCTGGACTTCCGCTCGCTCCCCCATGCCCAAGCGCTGCGCGGGCGGGTGCTCGCGGCCGGGGGGGAGCCCGGGGCCGCCACCGCCGAGATCTGTTCCCTCCACCGCGAGATCGGGGAAGCCTTCGCCCGGGCCGCGCTCGAGATCATCGCGGCCTCGGGCGCCGCCCCGAGCGAGGTGAGCTTCATCGGGAGCCACGGCCAGACCGTGCGCCACCTGCCCGAGGGGGGGGTGGACCTCCTCCCCTCCACCCTGCAGCTGGGGGACGCGGCGGTGATCGCCGAACGGACGGGGATCACCGTGGTGGCGGATTTCCGCGCGCGCGACGTGGCCGCCGGGGGCTCGGGCGCCCCGCTCGCCCCGTGGGCCCACCGCTTCCTCTTCGAGCGGCCCGGCGCCCCGGTGGCCTTCCTCAACCTGGGGGGCATCGCGAACCTCACCTACATCCCCCCGGCGGGGAGGCCGGGGCTCTTCGGCTTCGACTGCGGGCCCGCCAACATGGCGCTGGACGGCTGCGTCGCCCGCCTGACCCGGGGGGCCGAGCGCTTCGACCGCGGGGGCCGCCTCGCCGCCCGGGGCCGGGTGGACAAGGAGGCCCTCGGCCTCATGCTCGCCCACCCCTTCCTCCGCCTCGCGCCCCCCAAGAGCACCGGGCGGGAGACCTTCGGCGAGGCCTTCCTCGAGGGCGCCCTCGCCCCCCTGCGGGAGCGCGGCGCCCCGCCCGAGGACGAGCTGGCCACCCTCACCGCCTTCTCGGCGGAGTGCGTCCTCCGCGCCGCGCGGGATCACTTCCCCGGGGACGCGCCGCCGGCGGAGTTCCTGGTGGGCGGCGGCGGGTATCAGAATGAGACCCTGCTGCGCCGCCTGCGGGAGGGGCTCGCGCCAATCCCCGTCCGCTCGAGCGGGGAGCGTGGAATCCCCCCGGGAGCGGTCGAGGCGGTGGCCTTCGCCTTGCTCGGCTGGGCCTCCCTGCGGGGGGTTCCCGCCAACGTCCCCGCGGCCACGGGCGCCCGGCGGGAGGTGGTCCTGGGCCACATCACCCCGGGGGATCGGCTCCCGGCGTTCCTCCGCTCCTGATGCCCCCCATCCGCGAAATGTGACCCCTCCCACAGCCGGATTGCCCCTTTCTGAGGCATAATGGCGGGGAGACCACACAGAGGAGCCCCCATGGACGCCGCGCTGCTGGACGAGGCCGTGGAACTGACCCGCGACCTCGTCCGCATCCCCAGCGAGAACCCGACCGGCACCGAGGCCCGGGTGGCCGACTGGCTGGAGGGCTACCTCCGCACGCTGGGGCTCCCCGTCGAGCGCGACCGGGTGGCCGAGGGGCGCGAGAACCTGATCACCGAGATCGCGGGGGCGGCCAAGGAGCCCGCCCTCGTCTTCCTCAACCACATGGACACCGTCCCCGCCGGGGAGGGCTGGACGCGCCACCCCTTCGCCGCCGACCTCGCCGAGGGCAAGCTCTGGGGCCGGGGCGCCTGCGACATGAAGGGTGGCCTCGCCGCCGCGCTGGTGGCGCTGAAGGCCCTCAAGGGGAAGGCCGACCGCGGGGCGCGCCCCCGCCGCGGCGTGCGCTGTTGCCTGGTGGTGGACGAGGAGAGCGCCTGGATGCAGGGCGCGGCCGCCGTGGTCGAGCGCGGGCGCATCGGCGCGCGGGACATCGTCCTCGCCTGCGAGCCCACCCGCATGCGGCTCGTCACCGCCCAAAAGGGGGCGATGTGGTACGAGGTCCTCGTCGCGGGGCGGAGCGCCCACGCCTCGGTCCCCCACGCGGGGGCGGACGCCCTGCTCGCCGCCGCGCGGACGGTGCTCAGGCTCCACGAGGCGGCCGCCGCGCTCCAGGACTCCGACCCCCTCCTCGGCAAAACGACCATCGTCGCCAGCGTCATCGCTGGGGGCCGCAAGACCAACATCGTGGCCGACCGCTGCCGCATCGAGGCGGACGTGCGCTTCGTCCCGCCCCTCGGGGTGGCGGAGGCGCGGGGGCTCGTCGAGCGCGCCGCCGCCGCCGCCTGCCGGGAGACCCCGGGCACCTCGGCCCAGGTGCGGGCCATCTCGGTGGACCGCCCGCCCATCCTCTCCGACCTCGCGAGCGAGGGGGGCCGGATCCTGGCCCGCGCCTTGCGCGAGGGGGCGGGCCTCGCGGCCGAGCCCGCCGGGGTGAGCTACTACTCCGACGCCGGCCTCGCCGCCGCGCGCACGGGCAGCCGGCAATGCTTTCTCTTGGGCCCCGGAAACGTGGAGCAGGCCCACGGCCCGGACGAGTTCGTGGACGTCGAGGAGCTGCGCCGGGCGGCGCTGGTCTTCGGACGGCTGACCGAGCGCTTCGCCCTCGACGCGGGCTGAGCGGATCCGATTCGGGAGGAGCGAGGCGCTCCTCATCGCCGGCGGGCGCCGCGGAAGTGGGCCCCCGCCAGACAAGGAAGCCGACATGGCCAACGAACCCGGGCCCCCGGCCCCGTTCCAGAAGCTCACGTTCAAGAAGGAGGCCCTCCCGCCTCAGCTCATGGCCCTCATCCGGAAGCTTCAGAAGGGATACCCCTTCTTCGCCGACATGGCCGATGACGAGGTGGGCCAGTTCCTCAAGCTGTGCAGGCGGGAGAGCTTCGAGGACGGGAAGAAGATCTTCTCCCAGGGCGAGATCGGGAACTCCTTCTACCTCGTCGTCTCGGGCGAGGTGCGCATCGTCGTGGAGGGCACCGAGGTGGCCCGCCTGGGCACCGGCCAGGTGTTCGGCGAGATGGCCGTCCTGGACGACGCCCCCCGCAGCGCCACGGCGTTGGCCGCGGGGAACACCCTCCTCTTCTCCATCTCCCGGACCGTGCTGGCCACCCGCGCCCCGGCCCTGGGGTTCAAGGTGGTGGTCGGCGTCGCCCGCCAGCTCTCGGTGAAGCTTCGCGAGGCGGACGAGACCATCCGCAAACTCGAAGGGAAGTCATAGGGGAAAGCGGCCCCCCGCGGCGCGCACCCCCGGGAGACACGGACATGCCGGCGACCGACCCGCCGCAGGCGGAAAACCAGCCCAAGGAGATGGAGGACTTTCAGCTCACGCGCGAGGGCACCCACACCATCGAAGACCTGTTCGCCAAGCTGCGCGGCTCCTACTCGTTCTTCTCCGAAATGAGCCAACAGGAGCTCGTCTGGTTCCTCCGGCTTTGCAGCCGCCGCTCCTACGAGGCCGGGGAGGTCATCTTCCAGGAGGGCGAGATCGGGGACTGCTTCTTCCTCATCGTCTTCGGCGAGGTGACGATCACCCGCAAAGACGCCGCGGTCGCCAAGCTGAGGGACGGAAACTGCTTCGGGGAGATGGCCGTGCTGGAGAGGGCCCCGCGCAACGCGACCGCCACCGCCACCGGGAAGACGCTCGTCTTCTGCGTCGAGCGGGATATCCTGACGAACGTCTCCCCCTCGCTCGGCTTCAAGGTGGCGGCGGGCCTGGCGCGGGACCTGTCGCAGAAGCTGAGGGAGGCCGACAAGAAGATCAAGGGCCGGAGCGCCCGCGCGAAGGCCTGAGCCGGCTACTGGCCCCCGGCCCGGTCCACCTCCTCCAGCATCGCCCGGATCTTCTCGAGCTGCTCCCCGGCCCCCGCCTCCTTGAACAACTCGCGCGCCCCGATCAGCCGGACGCGGGCCCGCGCCCAATCCCCCTGCTCAAGGTGGAGGCGGCCGAGGTTCCCGAGGCTGGTCGCCTGGCCGATGAGGTGGCCCTCCTCCCGGTTGATCCGGAGCGCCTCCTCGTAGGCCGCCTGGGCCTCCTCCAGATCCCCGCGGAAGTAGTGGATGTTCCCGATGTTGCTCAGGTGAGCGGCCTCGCCCTTGCGGTTGCCCATCTCGCGGTGGATGGCGACGGCCTTCTCGTAGTAGCCCAGCGCCCGGGTGAACTGGTCGAGCGCGGTGTGGGTGCCGCCCATCTGGCCGAGCGCCAGGGCCTCGCCCGCCGCGTCCCCCAGCTCGCGGCAGATGCGGACGGCCTCGTCCAGGTTCTTGAGCGCGGCGTCGGCCTCCCCGAGCTGGGTCTGGGCCGAGGCGAGGGCCACGAGGGCCCGCGCCCACTCGGCGTCCTCCCCCGCCTTGCGGAACTGGCTGGCCGCCTCGGCCAGGTGCCCGCGGGCCGGCCCGGCCTGCCCGAGGCGGCGCAGCAGCTGGCCCGCGCGCAGGTGGAGGCGCGAGAGCTGGGCGGGGTCGCCCCTGGGGCCGAGCGCCTCGATGGACTGGGCCGTGGCCTCGGCCGCCCGGGCGTGCTCCCCCTTCGCCTGGTAGAAGAAGCCGAGGTTGCGGAAGACCGCCGCGCGCAGCGGGGCGTCGCCGCCCGCTTCGCGGGCCGCCTCCTTGCAGTAGGCGATGGCGGGGTCGAGCTTGCCGCGCGCGGAGGTGGTGACGGCCAGCGCGCTCAGCACCGGCCCCAGCCGCCGCGCCCGGCGGAGGGCCTCCTTGAAGTGGCCGGTCGCCTCCTCGTAGCGGCCGAGCAGATGCTCGACGATGCCCAGGCGCAGGTGCTCCTCGGGCTGGACGGCCGCCTTGGCGGCCTGGCGCTCGCGCAGGTCGGACTCCGCCGCCTGGACCGCCCCCTCCGCCCAGGCCGGGAGGCGGACCTCGCCTTCCTCGGCGAAGAGGAGGTCGCCCGGGCAGTGGTCGGCCGTGAGCTTGCGCACCAGGTCGGCGGGCGAGCTGGCGGCGGGGGCCGCCTCCTCCCGGACGGCGGGAACGCTTTCGGGCTCTGCTTCGGGGAGCTCTTCCTCCTTCGCGGGCGCGGGGGCGGGAGGGGCGGGGGGAGGCCCGGGCGCCCGGGCGCGGGGGGCGGCGGCCTCCCTCTGCTCGGAGATGTTCTCGAGCTCCTCGTTCGACTCGTAGATGAGAGCGTTGCCGATCGGCTCCTCGCCGAGGTCCTCCCCGGGGAGGCCGCGCTCGCTGCGCAGGACGCTGAAGACGTCCGCCCCGCTCTCCTCGTCCGGGGGCGGCCCCTCCGCCGCGGGCGGGGCGGCGAGGGCAGGGGCGGGGGCCATTTCCGCCTCCTCTTCTTCGAGGAGGATGGCCTCTCCGCCCTCCTCCTCCGCTTCCGCCTCCTCAAGCTCGAGTTCCCCGGGGGGAGCGCCGGGGAAGGCGGGCTCCTCCCGGGCGGGAGCGCGGGCCGGGGCGTCCTCCCCGAGGAGGACGGGGCCCTCCGCTTCGGCCGCGCCCTCCTCCTCGGAGAGAAAGAGGGCCTCTTCCTTCCCGCCCAGGGCCTCCTCGCCGGAGCCGAGGGAGATTTCCTCTTCCCCGCCGGGCGGGGCTGGCGCGGCGGGGCCGCGGGCCTCGGCCTCCCGCATCGCCCGGACGCGGGCCTCGAAGTCCTCCGCCTCGTCCGAGATCTCGGGCGCGGGCGCCGCCCCCTCCTCGTCCTCGAGGAACGCCTCCACGGGCTCGCCCGCGGGGACCTCCTCCTCGTCCGCCCGCGGGGGGAGCTCGAGCGAAGGCGCCCCCGCCGGGGCGCCGGGTCCCTCGGTCCCGGGGAAGACCCCTCCCGCCTCCTCTTCCTTCTCCTCCTGGGGAAGATCCGGAAGCGCCAAATCTCCGGGCTCGCCCTCGAACACCGGCATCTCTTGCGGCGGCGCCTCTGCGCCCGGCTTCTCCTCCTCCGCCTCGGCGGGGGCGGGCCCTTCGCTCTCCAGCGGCCCCAGCCCGAGGAAGTCCCCCTCCGCTTCCGCCTCCCCGCCTTCGGCGGGAGGGGCCTCCCGCGGGAGGGAGGACGCAGTGAGCGGGGGCGGCTCCGGGGGCTCCTCCTCGACCCGCGCCCTCCAGGGGAGGGGCGGGGCTTCCGCCGGAG
>JBBTDR010000242.1:0-1087 GCA_038042665.1 Nitrospinota bacterium | reverse complement strand
CTCCCGCGCGCGCCTCCAGGCCCTCATCAAGGGCGGCCAAGTCCAAGTGGAGGGGAGGCCCGCCGCCAAGGCGGGCCAGGCCCTCCCCGCCGGGGCCCGGGTGGAGGTCGTGGTGCCGCCCCCCGCGCCCTCCCATCTCGCGCCGGAGGAGATCCCCCTCGACGTGCGCCACGAGGACGCCCACCTCCTCGTGGTGAACAAGCCCCCGGGCCTCGTGGTCCACCCCGGGGCGGGCCGGCGGACGGGCACCCTCGTGGCCGCCCTCTTGCACCACTGCCGGGGCCAGCTCTCGGGGGTCGGAGGGGTGGAGCGGCCCGGCATCGTCCACCGCCTCGACAAGGACACCTCGGGCCTCCTCCTCATCGCCAAGACCGACCCCGCCCACCGCAGGCTCTCCTTCGACCTTAAGGCCCGGCGCATCCACCGCGCCTACCTGGCCATCGTGCGGGGCGTCCCGGAGCGGGCGCAGGGGAGGGTGGACGCCCCCATCGCCCGCCACCCCCAGCGCCGCACCGAGATGGCCGTGCTCGAGAGCGGGAGGCCCGCGGTCACCCACTGGCGGGTGCGGGAGGCCTTCGCCCGGGCGGCCCTCCTGGAGGTCACCCTGGAGACGGGCCGCACCCACCAGGTGCGGGTCCACCTCACCCACATCGGCCACCCCGTGCTGGGGGACCCGGTCTACGGCCGGGGGCTGAACCCCAAGGGGAGCCTCGAGGCGCGGAGGACCGAGGCGGCCCTCATCCCCCGCCAGGCCCTCCACGCCTTCCGCCTCCGCTTCCGGCACCCCGCCACGGGGGAGGAGATGACCATCGAGGCCCCCCCGCCGGAGGATTTCCAGCGCGCGCTGGAGGCGCTGCGGGGGAGCGAATAGTCTTTTGACCGGGTCATTGGACGGGGAATAGACTCTCTTCATTCATATCTTCGACCATGTCAGCCCAGGGGAGGCTCGGGCATGCAGTGCCCCCGGTGCCAGGCGGAGAACCGCGAAGGGCGGCGCTTCTGCGGAGCGTGTGGAGCCCCGCTCGCCCTCCCATGTCCCTCTTGTGGGTTTTCGAACGAGCCTGGCGAGAAGTTCTGCGGCGGGTGC
>JBBTDR010000241.1:0-3221 GCA_038042665.1 Nitrospinota bacterium | reverse complement strand
TCATCCCGGGGCTCGTAAACGCCCACACCCACCTGGAGCTCGGGGGGCTCGCGCTCCCGCCCTCTCCCATGGCGGACTGGATCATCTCCTTGGTGCGGGAGACCCGCGCCTGGACCTCTACCCTCTTTCTCTCCTCGGCCCGGATGGGGGCGGCGGGCGCCCTGGCGGCGGGGGTGACCTGCGTGGGGGACGCCACCGCCTCGGGCGAGAGCCCCACCGCCATTGCGGACGCGGGGCTGCGCGGGGTGGCCTTCCACGAGGTGCTGGGGCTGGACGGGGGGCGGGCCGGGGAGATCCTCGCCCGGCGGCTGGCACAGCTGGAGCAGTCCCCGCGCTACCAGGGCCCGCTCGCGGGAGAGCCCAGGGTGGGCCTCACCCCGCATGCCCCCTATACCACCTCTCCCGAGCTCTACATCGCCGCCCTGGAGGCCTGCCGCCGCCGCGGGTGGCAGGCGGCCACCCACCTGGCCGAGAGCCCCGAGGAGACGCGTTTCCTCCGCGAGGGGGGAGGAGACTTCGCCCGCATGCACCGCGCGCTGGGGAGCCCGGCCGAGCACTTCCGCCCGCCCGGCTGCTCCCCCGTGGAACACCTGGACCGGGCGGGGGCGCTGGAAGGCATCCGGCTGGCCGTCCACTGCAACCAAGCCGTCTCCGGCGATTGGGAGCGGCTCCGGCGGGCGGGCGTCTGGGTGTGCCTGTGCCCGGGCTCGGCGCGCTTCTTCGGCCATCCCCAGGCGGACGCCGCGGGGATGCGCCGGGCCGGGCTCCGGCTCTGCCTCGGCACCGACGGCCGGGCGAGCAACCCGGGCGTTTCCCTCCTGGCGGAGGCCCGGGCCCTCGGCGAGGCCGGCTCCGGCCTGGGGGCGGAGGAGCTCCTGCGCCTGTGCACCCTGGCGGGGGCGGAGGCCCTCGGCCGGGCCGGGGAGGGCGTGGGCCAGCTCCGGCCGGAGGGGGTGGCCGACTTTGCCGTGGTGGAGCCTCCGGCGGGAGCGCCGCTCGGGCCGGAGGCCCTGTTTCATCCTGAGAGCCGGGTGGTCTGCACCGTCACCGGGGGCGAGGTGCGCTTCGCGGCGGGGTAGGCCGGGCGGTTTGCAAACGGGGGGTTTGGCATTACAATGTCTCACGCTGAGACGCGCGTGCGCGGGAGCGCCCTCCCGTCGCGTGGGTCTGCGGGGGGACAGGCTCCAAAGGAGAGCGAGCGGCATGGCCAAGAAGGCGGCGATTTTCGACACCAGCGACTGGAGGACCCGCAAGCCCCGCTACGATGTGGCCGAGGCGAAGATTGGCCGGCTCCTCTGCGTCCGCATGGCGCCCGGGGACGACCTGTTCGGGACCACCCTCAAGATCTGCAAGGAGAAGAACGTCAAGGCGGGGGTGATCGTGAGCGCCGCGGCCAGCCTCCAGAAGGCCGTGCTGCGCAACGTCTGGAAGTTCCCCGACCCCTTCCCCATCACCGACGACTGCCGCATCTTCACCCCGGTGAACGGCCCGATGGAGCTGCTCCAGATGAGCGGCAACATCACCCAGACCGAGACGGGGGAGCCCTACCTGCACGCCCACGTCACCATCTCGATGGGCCGGCCCGAGACCCTCTGCTTCGGCGGCCACCTCGTCGAGGGCTGCGTCATCTTCAGCACCTGCGAGATGGTGATCGCCGAGCTGGCGGACATCGCCTTCATGCGCCTGATGGACAAGCACACCCAGGTGGGCGAGGTCTACGGCATCCCGCTGAACGGGAAGACCCCCGAGCAGGTCAAGCAGGCCATCGAGAAGCGCAAGGCGCGCCCCAAGCCCGCGGGCGTGAAGTAGGAGGGGCTCGGCCCGGGCCTTCCTCTTCGAGGAGGCGTTCCTCGGGGCTCCGGCCCGCCTCGCCGAAACCCTCACCTGAAACCCCTGAGCCATCCAGGCCGGCGCCCGCTCGCGGCGGAATCCCAGCGGGCGGTTCGCGTGGCGGACGCTCGCGTAGCCCCGGCTCCCGCCGGCCTTCTCCACCGCGGCCAAACCCGCCGCGGGCCGGAGGGAGAGGGGCCGGACGCGGCGGGAACCACGTGTTGAGATCGAGGCTTTAGGAGTCCCCCGTTTCCCCGCGCCCGCCGGGTTTTCCTCAAATCCATCTCCGGACCGCGGCCTTGTAGCGCAGGTAGTCCGCCCCGAACCTCCGCTCCAGGTAGCGCTCCTCGGGCGCGATGACCCCGAAGCGGACGAGGAGGAAGGCCGGGAGCAAGGAGAGCAGGATCCAGAGGCTCCCCGCCGCCCCTCCGATCCCGGCGTGGAAGAGGAAGAGGGAGAGGTACATCGGGTTGCGGGAGAAGCGGTAGAGGCCCCCCGTCACGAAGGCGGCGGCGGGCTTGTCCGTCTCGTGGGGGGTCCCCGCCCGCTGGAACTGGATGAGGGCCGCGCCCATGAGCCACGCCCCCGCGGCCATGGCGGCCCAGCCCGCCCAGCGCCCGCCGCCGCCGAGGAGGGAGGGAGAGGGCCGGACGAGGCTGAAGAGCGCCGCGGCGGCGATCAGGCCGAAGTGGATCACGGGGGGCCTGGCGATCACCCGGGGGACATCGGGGCTCCTCCCTTCCATCGCGTTCTCCCGTCCGGCGGCTCCGGGCGGCGCTTCGGCCCGGCGGATCATCCCTCCTGCTGCTTCCTCGACTCCTTGTAGCGCTGGTTCATGCTCTGGGCGATGCCCGCCATCACCGCCGCGGTGAGGTCGAACGCCGCGTCCAGCACCTCCTCCTGGATCCCCGCTCGCCCGGCGTCCGCCAGGCGGCGGTCCACTCAGGGCTGGCAGTTGCGCACGATCGCGACGGCGAGGCCGATGAGGGTTTTCTCCCGGTCGGTGAGCAGATCCACCGCGTTCGCGGCGCGGTAGTAGGAGCGGAAGTCGGCGCGTTCGGTCATCCGTGATCTCCTTCACTTGGGGGGGCGGGCGTCCCAGCCGGCGCGGATGCGGGAGGAATTATAAGGCGGAGCCTCTCCCGCCGCCCCGCTTTTCTTTTCCGCCCCTCCCCCTACAATGGCGGGATGAGCGAGAGCGGGCTTCTCCCATTCCCCCCCGGCTCGGGCTGGCGCGCCTCCCTGCGGGAGGAGCTGGAGGCCCTCGGCGCGCGGGGCCACCGCCGCTTCCTGCGCACCCTCGCGGGGCGCCAGGGCCCCTCGGTCCGCTTCGAGGGCCGGGAAGTGATCCTCCTCGCCAGCAACAACTACCTCGGGCTGGCCGATCACCC
>JBBTDR010000240.1:0-1770 GCA_038042665.1 Nitrospinota bacterium | reverse complement strand
GGATGGGCTTCTCGAGAATGTACTCCTTGCCCTCGATGATCCGGCTCTCCTTGCCCTCGGCCACCACGGTGCCCACCCCGGTCGGGGTGAAGAAGCCCCCGATGCCCGCCCCCCCCGCCCGGATGCGCTCGGCGAAGGTGCCCTGGGGGACGAGATCGAGATCGATCTCCCCCGCCATCGCCTGGCTCTCGTAGGCCTTGCAGGCGGGCCCCACGCGGGAGGCCACCATCGAGCGCACCTGCCGGGCCTCGAAGAGGAGGCCCGCCCCCCAGCCGTCCATCCCGCCCGCGTTGCTCACCAGGCGCAGGCCGGTCACCTCCCGGCGCTCGCTCAGGGCCTTGCAGAGGTTGTGGGGCATCCCGCAGATGCCGAAGCCGCCCACGAGGAGGGTCGCGCCCGGGCGGACGTCGGCCACGGCGGCCTTCGAGCTGGGGAAGATCTTGGACATGGAGCGGCCTCGCACGCCGAGAAGACTGTCCTGCCGGGAAAGGTGCCGGGCCGTCGGCCCCGGAGGGAATAATACCCGCGCCCCGGGGGGCGCACAACGGCGGGAGGGGTGGTGACAGGAGGGCGTGGGACCTGTTCTGTAGGGGCGGTTCGCGAACCGCCCCTACGGACGGCGCCGCAGACAAAACGCCTGACCGCCCTGCATGGGGTTTCCGCAGGGGCGGCCCCCCGTGGCCGCCCCTTGCGCCCATCGGGGCAGGCGTCGAATTTGGGGCCCCCGCGCGGCGTGCCGCGCGGGGCTGGGGGGCCTGCCCCTACATGCGGCAACCGCCGAAACCTCTGCGTCTTATTTCGTCCCCGCCAGGAACTTCCGCAGGGCGTCGTGGAAGCGCTTGGGCTCGTTCACCGAGGGGAAATGGCCGCTCTTCTTGCAGAGCACCGTGCGCGCCCCGGGGGGGAGGGCCCGGCGCAGCCGCCGCTCGGCCTCGGCGGTGAAGCGCTTGCTCAGCCCGCCCCGGAAGATGAGGACGGGGCACTTCACCTCCGGGGCCCGCCGGATGCCGTAGTCGCTCGCCCCCGAGGCCTGGAAGGCGCGCAGGCGCAGCAGCCGCTCCCTGGCGTAGGGCCAGCGGCAGGGGCCATCGCCCCCGTCCGAGACCATGAGCGCCCGCATGAAGCGGTTGAGCCCGGCCCTGGGCCAGGCGCCCTCCTCGCTCGCCCGGAACCAGCGCACGGCCCCGGCGAAGGAGGGGAAGGACCCGGGCCGCTCGCCCGCCCGGGCGAGGTTCTGCTGGTGGCCCGAGGAGGTGCGCACGGTGGGGTCCACCAGCACGGCGGCGGCCACCCGGCCCGGCTCCATGCAGGCCACCTCCAGGGCGATGGCGTAGGCGAAGGAGTGGCCCATGATGACGAAGCGACCGAGCATGAGGGCGTTGGCGAGGGCGACCGCGTCCCGGGCGAAGTCCGCCGCGGCCTCCCCGCCGCCCGGGTCCGCGCTCAGGCCGTAGCCCCGCTGGTCGGGGCAGACCATCCGCGCCCCTCCCACCCCCTCGGCCACCGAGAGCCACATCGAGCTCTGGACCAGGGAGCCGTGCAGGGCGATGACGGGGGGCCGCGCCTCCCCGCCCGCCGGGCGCCAGTCGCGGTAGAACATGCGGAAGCCCGAGACGTCCGCGTGGCCCGTGCGCCAGCTTCCCTTGCCCTTCATGGAGCCCTCCTGATCAACACGCTGCGGGCAGAGAATTCCGGAGGGGCGTTCCATGGACCGCCCCTGCATTCGTCCACGACAAATTCCGCGCCAAGCCCGTCATTCTGAGCGCCCAC
>JBBTDR010000239.1:0-11025 GCA_038042665.1 Nitrospinota bacterium | reverse complement strand
ATTCGAGCTGACGATCACGTTCGGCATGTAGGCCGTCGCCTCGGGCCCCTCGCGGTGGACGATGAAGTTCTCGCCGTACTCGATGGTCTCGGGCTCGTCGTTGTAGGCCTGGAGCCGCCCCGTCGCGGTGTAGAAGGGGATGGAGTCCTCGATCTGCTCCAGGAAGGGGATCCGCGGGTAAGAGCGGAAGAGCATGAGCGCCGCCCCCGGCTCGCCGTACTTGCCCGCCATGATGTCGGCGTACTTGTAGCCGCGGGTCGTGGTGGAGGCGTCGAGCAGGCGCTGGATGTAGACCTCCGATTTCCTCTCCAGGGCGAACTTCCAGTAGTCGGCGAACCGCTTGTCGCCGAGCAGCTCACCCATCTTCTTGGCCATCTCGGCCATGATGAGGGTGTCGTCCTTGGTGTCGTATATGGGTTTCACGCCCCCCTTCCAGATCTGGAGGAAGGGGTTGGAGCAGGAGGCCGTCACCTCGGGCTGCTCGAACTCCATCCAGGTGTTGGCAGCCAGGATGATGTCCGAGTACTCGGCGGTCGAGGTCATCTCGATCTCGGAGCAGACGATCATCTCCACCTGCGGGTTCACGTTCTTGAGCATCTCGTAGAGCCACTTGGCGTTGTTGAAGAGGTTCACGTTCGTGAACCAGAGCGCCTTCGTGGGGGAGGGCATGTGGGTCTTGCCCGTGAACACCTTGCGGCCCTGCTTGGGCGTGTTCACGATGAGGGGCTTGTCGCCGTAGTTCCAGTAGGCCGGCTCCTCGTCCTTGGTGTAGCCGTGGGCGTGGATGTCCTTGCCGTCGGCGTTGGGGTCGAGGTTCATCTCGAAGGGATTCTCCCCCACCCAGCCCTTGAAGCCGGGCCCGCTCCAGTCGGAGCCCTGGAAGAGGGCCGCCTTGTAGTTGCCCGCCCAGGTGTGGGAGCCGGCGCCGGGCTTGCCGATGTTGCCCGTGAGGATGAGGGGGAGGTAGGTCGCGCGGTTGATGCCCGTTGCGTGGAACCAGTGGTTGATGCCCTCGCCCACGTGGATGGCGGCGGGCTTGATGGTGGCGATGTCCTTGGCGATCTGCTCGATGAGCTCCTTGGGGGCGTGGGTGATCTCATGGACGGTGTCGAGGTCGTAGTCCTTGAGGTGGTGGGTCTTGTACATCTCGAAGAGGGGCATCACCTCGACCTGCCTGCCGTCCACGGTCTGGACCTGGAACTTCCCCTCGAGGGCCGGGTCGAAGCCCTTCTCCTCGAAGCGCTTGCCCAAGTCGTCGCGGGTGAGAGGGACGGCCCGGTTCGCCTTCCGATCCCACACCATGAAGTCTCCGGCCGTGTCCCTGAGCTGGGGGGTGAGGCCGTGGATCTTGAAGGAGGGGCCCTGGGAGATGTCCTGGTTCTTGTAGCCGGGGATCACGTCCTGGGGCTGGAGCCTCTTCAGGGTGTCCGTCCGGACGAGGAGGGGGAAGTCGGTGAACTCCTTGACGAACTTCTCGTCGTACCATTTGCGGTCGATGAGGATTTTCGTGACGCCGAGGAGCAGGGCCGCGTCCGACTGGGGGCGGATGGGCACCCAGTAGTCGGCCTTGGTGCCCGCGGGGCTGTACTCGGGCGTGATGACGGCGACCTTGGCGCCGCGCTCCATGCACTCGATGAAAAAGTGGCTGTCCGGCCGCTTGTTCTCGACGAGGTTCTTGCCGATGTGGAGGTGGTACTTGGTGTGCCGCAGGTCGTTGAAGTCGCAGTCCGAGGCCTGGAGGCCGTGGACGAAGGGGTGGCCGGGGGCCTGGTCGCCGTGCCAGGTGTAGTTCGACCAGATGCGCCCGCCCTTGGCCTTGTCGGGGCCCACGTTCCGCACGTGGGTGTCCAGGAGGGCCATAGTGTTGGCGAAGCGGTACATGCCGTATTTGCCGATGACCCCGAGCAGGCCCATCCCGCCACGGAACTTCATGACGCGGACGCCGGCCCCGTCCCAGTGGGTGAGCATCTCGGGGGCGTAGCCCTGGGCGAGGAGGCGCTTCTTCCCTTCCTCGCCGCTGTAGGTCTTGGCGATCTGGATGAAGCCCTTGGCGGCGTAGGTGTAGGCTTGGTCCCAGCTCGCGCGGACGAAGGTGTCCTGGCCCCGGGAGTCGAATTTGTACTTCTTGCGGTTCTCCTCGGTCAGCTCGGGGAAGCCGTCGTCCGCCCACTGCTTCCAACCGCGGCGGATCATGGGGTAGCGGACGCGGTAGGGGCCGTACATGCGGCGCTGGAAGGTGAAGCCGTTGGGGCACCCACGCGGGTTCCAGTGGTGGGTGGCCTGGATGCCGTAGAGGTCCTTGACGCGGTGCTGGTCGTAGTTCTGCTCGGCCCGCAGCACCACGCCGTTCCGGGTGAAGGCCCGCATCCGGCACTCATGGGTGCAGTTGGGCGAGCAGACCCAGGTGAACGAGCCGTCCGCCCGGTACTGGTCGCGGTAGACCTTCTCCCAGTCCCGGTTGGGATAGCTGTTCAACGGGTTCCCCACCTCCGTCAGGGGTGCCAAGGCGGCGAGGGAGAGGCCCCGGGCGCTCCATGCGAGGAGCCCGGCGCTGCTGGCTGCCAGGAACTGGCGTCGGGAGACGTTCATCGGTTCAGCCTCCAGTCAGGGGTGCCGCGGAAGTTCGGCCGTCGGAAAAGGATGCCGGGGCGAACAGCGCCCCGAAGAGATAGCGGTTCGCGCACTGGGTGCAGAGGCCCTGGGAGGGGCGCCAGGCCGGGTAGTCGGCCCGCACGGCCTCGGCGAGAGCCGGGCGGAGCTCTGCCCACTCGAAGGTGGTGAAGCGGCACAAGGGGCAGGGCGCGCCCGCGGGCGGACGGGCGGGGGCCGAGGCCTCCCGCAGGGGCGGGGCCACGCCCAGGCAGGCGCACAGTTCCTTCACGCCTTTCACCATCCGCCGGAGCATCGGGTCGGTCGGCCGGGGGCCGGACCAGAGGGCGGCGGTGATCTCCTCCGTGCTCTTTCCGGGCAGGCTGGGGAACAGAGCGCGAAACTCGGCGGCTCGCCTCTCGCGCATGCCAGCGGGGAGTTGCCCCCGGCGCTCGAGCCGGCCGTCCACGCTGAGATCCCACAGGGTGCGGTATCGATCGCGGAGGAGGTTCTCCTCGGCGGGGACCTCCGGCGCGAGGGGGGTATGGGGATCGTGGCTGAACGAGGGATCCAGCAGGTCCTGGATGTGGGTGGCCTCATGCCGCAGGAGGAAGGCGCACGCCGTTTCGTCCAGGAAGGTTTCGGTCCGGATCCGGACGCCGAGCATGTCGCCGCTCTCGCTCAGCTGGGCGCCCTCCTCCTCTCCCTTGTGGGTGCGGAGGAAGACAACCCTTTGGGGCAGGGAGCCGTGCGGCCTGAGGTCCTCGATCAGGGCTTCCAGCCGCGCCCGGTAGCCGAGGGCATTCAAAGTGTCTTGGTAGAGGGCGAAGAAGGCGGCTTGCCGCTTTCGAAGGGGGATGGCCCGGTAGATGGCGTCCGCCGCGCGGCGGAAATTCTCTCTCGGGGCGGCCTCCCCCGCGCGGGTCCGCCGATCGAGCTCTTGCTCGGCCACTTCTTCGCTCAGGGCGTCGTCGAAGAGCAGTTTCATGCGAGGTCCCCTTAATCAGAAATAAAGATTCTTATATCCCAGAAATCCTCACAAGAAACTCCCCCGAACATTAACAAAATCAGCTATTTGATGAGATGCATGGAGCATGTCTTCCAGACTGGTCGTCTGAAGGAACTCGCTCATCCGGTCTTTCACCCCGGCCCATTTGTCGTGGAGGGGACACCGCGGATGACCGATACAGCGCTTTAATCCGCCGATGCATTCAACCATATAGTCGTCCCCCTCCACCGCCGCCACGATATGCGCCAGGGACACCTTCGAGGGCGCACTCGCGAGCCGGAAACCACCCCCCGGTCCCTTGCGGGATTCCAGAATCCCACGCTTGGCCAGGGCTTGGAGGATCTTCGCGGCGCTCGGCTCGGGGACCTGGGTGGCCCGGGCGATGTCCCGCCCCGTCCGGTTGCGATCTGCCCCCTCGCTCACCAGATAGGTGAGGATTCGGACAGCCAGCTTTGTAGATTTTGAATAAAAGCCCATCTGAATCCATCCAAAAAAGAAATTCAGATATTATATTCAATATAACGCCTTTGGGGTCACCCGCAAGTCCCTCGCAAAAAAATTTCCGGGCGGAAGTGATCCCTATAATTGCCCTCCGGTCGAAAAATTCGCCCGATTCCTAAGGGCCAGGCAACTTGTGGTTCGGCTGAGATTTCGTGGCCTTATATTTTTTGTATTTACTCACTTACCGCAGACCGGATTTCTGGATGCCAACCCCCAAGAGGGTAAGCCCTACCGTGACGACGTGAGCCGGGCGAAACACGCTTGAAATAAGCCCGAAACGGGAAATTCACCTCCCCGAAACCCCTCGGTAACCCCTCTTCACCAGAATGCCTCACCGGAGGGGGAGGCGCCCACAAGGCGCCGTCACTACAACTCACAAACCGAACCCGGCCATCCCCATGCCGCAGGGGGAGAAAGCCTGCGCATCGGGGCCAACCTCGAGGGGGGGATCATCCGTTGGCCAATTCACCCAAGCACGAAAAAGGCCGGGTCACCCGGCGCGACTTCCTGAAGTACGGGGCGGGAGCCGCGATCGGCGCGGGGATGGTTCCCTTCCTCCGGCATCTTCCCGCCGCGGCCTCCACTCCCAAGGACACCCTGGTGGTGCTCATCAGCGACGTGCCCAACAGCATGGACATCCACCGCCCGGGGACCAACCGGCCCGGCTACCAGAGCGCCATCAACTTCTACGACCGGCTCCTGACCTACGGCCGCAAGACGCTCCCCGACGGCACCTTGTCGTACGACTACACCAAGCTCGAGCCCGAGCTGGCGGAATCCTGGGAAATCGCCCGGGACGGCTCCCACGTCACCTTCAAGCTCCGCAAGGACGCCAAGTTCCACGACGGGGCCCCCGTGACCGCCCACGACGTGAAATGGTCCTTCGACCGGGCGGTTTCGGTGGGCGGCTTCCCCACCATCCAGATGAAGGCGGGAGCGATGGAGAAGCCCGACCAGTTCGTCGCAGTGGACGACCACACCTTCCGGGTCAAGGTCACCCGGAAGAGCAAGCTCATGCTGCCCGACTTGGCGGTGCCCGTGGCGGTCGTCATCAACTCCAAGCTGGCCAAGAAGCACGCCACGGAGAAGGACCCCTGGGCCCTGGAGTACCTCCACAAGAACTCCGCGGGAGGCGGCCCCTATCAGCTCGAGCGGTGGGACCCGGGCCGGCAGGCGGTGTACGCCCGCTTCGACGGCTGGAAGTCGGGCCCCCTGCCCGCCATCAGGCGCGCCATCGTCCGCGAGGTGCCCAACGAAGCCACCCGGCGGGCCCTCATCGTCCGCGGGGACGCCGACCTCTCCTTCGACATCGCTCCGAAGGACGCCAAGGAGCTGCTCGCCGACCCCAAGCTCAAGGTGGTGGGCACCCCGATCGAGAATTGCATCCACGTCCTGTGCCTGAACCTCAAATTCAAGCCCTTCGACGACGTCCGGGTGCGCCAGGCGGTGGCCTACGCCGTCCCCTACGAGCAGATCTTCAAGGTGGCGGCCTACGAGCGCGGGGTGAAGCTGTGGGGCGCCAAGTCCGGCAAGCCCTCCGCCACCGACTGGCCCCAGCCCTTCCCCTATGAGACCGACCTCGACAAGGCCAAGTTCCTGCTCAAGGAGGCGGGCCTCGCCAACGGCTTCGAGTCCACCCTCTCCTTCAACCTCGGCCTGGCCTACTGGAGCGAGCCGGCCGCGCTGCTCATCCAGGAAGGACTGGGCAAGGTGGGCATCAAGCTTCAGATCGAGAAGATCCCCGGCGCGAACTGGCGCACCAAGGCCCTGATCGAAAAGGCCCTGCCCGTCCACCTGGAGAACTTCGGCGGCTGGCTGAACTACCCCGAGTACTACTTCTTCTGGTGCTATCAGTCGGGACGGCTCTTCAACTCCTCCAACTACAACAACGCGGAGGTGAACAAGCTGGTGGACGAGACTTTGGACGCCGAGGTGGGCAGCCCCGGCTACGAGGAGAAGATCAAGAAGTTCCTCCAGATCGGCATGCAGGAGGTTCCGCGCATCCCCTTGTACCAGCCCTACCTGGAGGTCGCGATGCAGAAGAACGTCGCGGACTACGAGTTCTGGTTCCACCGCCAGCTCGTGGTGAAAAAGCTCAAGAAGGCCTGAGGCGGCTCCATGCCCGAGCGCGTCCTGAACGGGGAGGGGGAAGGACGCCGTGCGTAGCGGAACATTGGCCCTGGTCGGCCGGCGCCTCCTCCAGGCGGCGCCGGCCGTGCTGGGCATCATCATCGTCACCTTCGTCCTGACCCGGGCGTTGCCCGGGGACCCGGCCGTGTTCTTCGCCGGGCCCACGGCGGACGCCCAGTCCATCGCCCAGATCCGGAAGTCCCTCGGCCTGGACAAGAGCTGGCCCGAACAGTTCTGGATCTACCTCCGCGGCCTGGCGAGCGGCGACCTGGGCAAGGCCGTGAGCACCGGCCAGCCCGTCCTCCACGAGCTCACGGCGAGGCTCCCCGCTTCGCTGGAGCTGACCTTGATCGGGCTGCTGTTCGCGGCGGCCGCCGCCATCCCCCTCGGGGTGCTGGCGGCCACCCGGCCCGGCTCTTGGGTGGACCATCTGTGCCGCCTCCTGGTGACGGCGGGCGTCTCGCTCCCCACCTTCTTCACGGGGCTGTTCCTCGTCTACATCTTCTACTTCCTGGCGGGGGCGGCCCCCGCTCCGCTGGGGAGGCTCCACATCGCCCTCGCCGAGCCCGCGCGGGTGACGGGATTCTTCCTGATCGACAGCCTCCTCGCGCGGGATTTCGAGGCCTTCCGGGCCACCCTCGCGCAACTGGTGCTCCCGGCCTCCACCCTCGGGATATTCGCCCTGGCCCCCCTGGCGCGCATGACGCGGGCCGCGATGCTGGGGGTGCTCTCGAGCGATTTCATCCGCACCGCCCGGGCCAGTGGGCTCACCCGCCGGACCGTGCTGTGGACCTACGCCTTCCGCAACGCCATGCTGCCCGTCCTCACCACCCTGGGGATGGTGTTCTCCTTCCTCCTGGGCGCGAACGTCCTGGTGGAGAAGGTCTTCGCCTGGCCGGGCATCGGCTCCTTCGCCCTGGAGGCCCTCGTGGCCTCGGACTACGCCGCCGTCCAAGGCTTCGTCCTCGCCATGGCCCTCATGTACGTCCTCCTGAACCTCCTGATCGACGTCCTCTACACCCTGATCGACCCTCGGGTGGGGGTGGAGGGATGAGGAGCGCCTCCCTGGGCCGGCACTGGCGCCACTTCCGCTACGTGATGGGCGAGAACCCCATCACTCTGCTCGCGTTCAGCTTGCTGCTCCTTCTGGTCCTGCTCGCCCTGTTCGGCCCCCTCATCGCCCCCTACGACCCCCTGGCCAGCGACACGGCGAGCGCCCTGAAGCCGCCCTCCTGGCCGCACTGGTTCGGGACGGACCAGCTCGGGCGCGACGTGCTGAGCCGGGTGGTCGTGGCGGCCCGGCTGGACCTGGCCATCTCGGTGGCGGCGGTGGCCATCTCGTTCCTGGCGGGGAGCGCGGCCGGCTTGTGCGCGGGCTACTTCGGCGGGGCGGTGGACCGGATGGTGGGCCGCCTCGTGGACACCATCATGGCCTTCCCCCTGTTCGTCCTCGCGATGGGGGTCGTCGCGGCCCTGGGGAACACCGTGGAGAACATCGTCTACGCCACCGCCCTCATCAACTTCCCCTTCTACGCCCGGGTGGCGCGGGCCGAGGCCAGCGCCCGCCGCAACGCCAGCTACCTGGAGGCGGCCCGGCTCGGGGGGAGCGGCCACGGGCGCATCCTCCTGTTCCAGCTCGGCCCGAACATCCTCCCGCCCATGATGGTCCAGATTTCCCTCAACATGGGCTACGCCATCCTGAACGCGGCGGGGCTCTCCTTCATCGGGCTGGGGGTAAGGCCCCCCACCGCCGAGTGGGGCATCATGGTGGCGGAGGGAGCGAAGTACATCGTCTCGGGCGAGTGGTGGCTGGCCCTCTTCCCAGGCTTCGCCCTCATGTTCGCGGTGCTGTGCTTCAACCTCCTGGGGGATGGCCTGCGGGACCTCATCGACCCGAGGACGCGGACATGACCGAGGAGCGCATCCCCCTGCTCCAGGTGGAGGACCTCTCCCTGGAGTTCCGCACCCGCACGGGGACCGTGCGGGCCCTCGAGCGGGTGAGCTTCGAGGTCCACAAGGGGGAGACGCTTGGGGTGGTGGGGGAGAGCGGCTCGGGCAAGTCGGTCATGTCCTACGCCATCATGGGGATCCTCGACCCCTCGGCGGCCGTCACCTCGGGCCGGATCCTGTTCGGCGGGATCGACCTCCTGGAGAAGGCCGAGAGCGAACTCCAGGAGATGCGCGGCCGGGAGATGGCCATGATCTTCCAGAACCCCCGGGCGTCCCTGAACCCCATCCGCGCCGCCGGCAGGCAGATCGAGGACGTCCTCTACCGCCATGGCAACCTGCGGGGAGACAAGCTGCGGGAGCGGGCCGTCGAACTCCTCCGCCAGGTCCGCATCCCCGACCCCGAGCGGCGCTTCCATGCCTACCCCTTCGAGCTCTCGGGGGGCATGTGCCAGCGGGTGCTGATCGCGATGGCCATCGCCTCCGCCCCCTGGCTCCTCATCGCCGACGAGCCGGTGACGGGCCTCGACGTCACCACCCAGGCCGTCATCATGGACCTCATCGACGACCTCGCCCGCACGAACCACATGGCCACCATCCTGATCACCCACGACCTCGGCCTCGCCGCCGAGCACTGCGGCCGCATCGCCGTCATGCACGCGGGCCACGTGGTCGAGGTGGCCGAGACCGGTCGCCTGTTCCGCAGCCCGCGCCACCCCTACACCGCCAAGCTCATCGCCGCGACCCCCCGCCCGGACGAGGGCCTCGCGGCCCTGGCCGCCATCCCCGGCGGGCTGCCGGACCTCCGGGCGAAGCTCCCCCCCTGCCGCTACAGCGCCCGCTGCGAGCGCTACGCCCGCGCGTGCGACCTCGGCCCCCTCCCGGCCCGCGAGTTCTCCCCCGGCCACCGGGTCGCCTGCTGGAACCCCATCGGATGAGCTTCCTCGAAGTCTGCGCCCTGACGAAGAAGTTCCCCATCGGCCCGGGCGGCCCGATCGCCCGCCTGAAGGCCGCCTGGCGCCGCCGCCACGGCGAGCGCCTGGCGGAGCCGGAGGGGAGCTGGCTCCACGCGGTGGACGAGGTTTCCTTCCGCCTGGAGCGGGGGGAGAGCCTGGGGCTGGTGGGGGAGTCCGGCTGCGGCAAGTCCACCCTGGCGCGGCTCATCGCGCGCCTGCACGACCCGACCTCGGGGAACATCCTGTTCGAAGGGAAGGACCTCGCCGCCGTCCCCGCCCACCGCTTCATCCGCGCGGAGGAGCGGCGGCGGATCCAGATGGTCTTCCAGGACCCGGACGAGAGCCTGAACCCCGCCTACACGGCCTTCTCCTCCATCGCAGGCCCCCTGCTCCGCCTGGGGGGGATGCGGCGCGGCCAGGCCCTCCGCCGCCGGGTGGAGGAATTGGCCGGGATGGTGGGCCTCCCGGGCGAGCTCCTCACCCGCTTCCCCCACCAGCTCTCGGGGGGCCAGAAGGCGCGGGTGGGGATCGCCCGGGCCATCGCCCTGGAGCCCGCCCTGCTCGTTCTCGACGAGCCCACCTCGGCTCTGGACGTCTCGGTGCAGGCGGTCATCCTCCACCTCCTGGACGACTTGAAGCGGCGCCTGGGGATGAGCTATCTCTTCGTCTCGCACGATCTGAACGTGGTGCGGCTGCTCTGCCAGCGGGTGCTGGTGATGTACCTGGGCAAGATCGCGGAGATGGGCTCCACGGACGAGCTCTTCGAGCGGCCCGCCCATCCCTACACCCGGGCGCTCGTCTCGGCGGCGCCCGCCTTCGACGCCCGGGAGCGGAAGACCCGCCTGCGCCTCTCCGGGGAGCCCATGAGCCCCATCGACCCGGATCCGAACGTGTGCCGCTTCCACGGCCGATGCCCCAAGGGAGGGGAGCGTTGCGCCCGCGAGATGCCCCACCTCCGCCCCACCCCCGGCGGCGCCGAGGCGGCCTGCCACTACCCGGAGGAGCATCCCCGTCCGGCGCAAGCCCGCCTGGCATGAGCTGTGCCGCGCAATCATTCGAGGGAGCGTCACGCGCCGCTGCGCTCGCAATAATTCAAGGCCCCCTCATGCCGCGCGAGGGATAAGACCGTCCGTGCGATGCAGGCCGCCCAAGACCGGCCTGGAGCCCACCTTGGTTTTGGCTATGGACAGGGGGCCGAAGCTTGCCATGGCCTGCCGATGCGACTTTTCCAAGGCGTTTATTTCATGCGGGATCGAGTATTTGTGGACCACGGCAGCGCAAGGATTCGAGGGGTGAAAGGGGACGCTCCTTTCGCCCGGGAAAGCGTTCGGCAGGCCGGGATTCCGATTTTTCCAGGGCACCACCCCATCCATAGGGCGTGGATATAGTTTGACAAGATTTAAGAATTACGGCTATATTTTTCCTTAACAAGGCCGGGGGGTCTCCGCAGGTGCTCACCGGCCTGAAAGCGGCCCTCCCCGGTTTGCCCCACCGAAAAAATGAGGTGGCTGACGAGGCTCTTTCCGCGTTGGCCAGGCACGGATGGCCCAAGCTCCCGGGGCCTGAGAGTGAAACGCGGGGGAAGGGCACCCTTTGGGCCCAACCCCAGGCGCATTCCCCGCACGGGGCCGCTCAAAGGCCAGCGGGGAGATGTCGGCTTGCGCGCGCCAAGTGGTCATCGCGCGGGGCGCGGGGGGCTGCCGCGCCTGCGTCACCTTCACCGATGAGGACACGCGCCGGATGCTCCGCATGGAAGGAATCGTCAAGGAGTTCCCCGGGGTCCGCGCCCTGGACCGGGTGGACTTCGACCTGAACGCCGGCGAGGTCCACGTCCTGCTGGGTGAGAACGGCGCGGGCAAGTCCACCCTCATCAAGATCCTGGCCGGCGTCTAC
>JBBTDR010000238.1:0-1804 GCA_038042665.1 Nitrospinota bacterium | reverse complement strand
CGTCTCTTCCGCCCATGGCAGGAAGCGGGTCCTTGAGAAAGGGCTACCTGCGCCGGCTGATCGCATGCGGCACCCTCGTGGGGCTCGGCTTCGCCGCGCTCGCCGTCAAGCTCTTCCTCATCCAGATCCGGGACCGGGAGTTCCTGGTCGGCTACGCCGAGAAGCAGCTGCGGCGCACCCTCGTCCTGCTTCCCAAGCGCGGAGAGATCCTCGACGCCCAGGGGAGGCCGCTCGCGGTGAGCGTCGAGGCGCCCTCGCTCTACGCCAATCCGCAGGATATCGAGAACCCCCGCGAGGCGGCCCGCTCCCTGGGCCAGGCGCTCGGCATTCCCCCGCCCGATCTCGAGCGCAAGTTGAGCGGGGATAAGCGCTACGTCTGGGTCCAGCGCAAGATCACCCCCGAGGAGAAGCGCAGGGTGATGGAGCTCGACATCGAGGGGCTGGGCTTTGCCTCCGAGAGCCGGCGCTTCTACCCCAAGCGCGAGCTGGCCTCCTCGCTGTTGGGCTTCGTGGGGGTGGACGAGAAGGGCCTCTCGGGCGTCGAGAGCGCCTTCGAGGCCCAGATGGGCGGCCGGGCCGGGCGCGTGGAGATCGAGCGCGACGCCCGGGGCCGCTCCATCCACCCCGACGCCCGGGTCCTCCAGCCTCCCCGGGCGGGGGCGGACGTGCGCCTCACCGTGGACGAGGTGCTCCAGTTCATCGTGGAGAAGGAACTCTCCGACCAGGTGGCCCGGGTGGGGGCCCGCCGGGGCATCGGGGTGATGGTCGAGCCCTCGACGGGGCGGATCCTGGCCATGGCCTCGGTGCCGGGCTTCAACCCCAACGCGTACGAGAAGTTCCCCGCCGAGCGCTGGCGGGAGGCGGCCCTTCAGGAGGTCTATGAGCCGGGTTCCACCTTCAAGCTGGTCACCAGCTCCGCCTACTTGGAAGCGGGCGGAGATTGGAGCAAAGTGGTGTTCTGCGAGGAGGGCCTCCTCCGGATTGGAGGGGGCTACACCCTTCGCGACCACAAGCCGTACGGTTGGCTCTCCGCCGAGCAGGTGATCGTCCATTCCTCGAACATCGGCACCTACAAGCTCGCCCAGGAGGTGGGCGCCAACCGCCTCTACCAGATGGCCCGCGGCTTCGGCTTCGGCCGGCCCATGGGCATCGAGCTCGCGGGGGAGGCGGAGGGGATTCTCCGTCCCCCCTCCCGCTGGTCGGGCACCTCGCTGGCGTCGATCTCCATCGGCCAGGAGGTGGGCGTGACCCCGCTCCAGATGGTCATGGCGGCCGCGGTCATCGCGAACGGCGGGGTGATGGTCCCCCCCCGGCTCGTGGAGGGCGTCGAGCGGGGGGGCCAGCCGATCTGGTCCCCGCCCCGGCGCGAGCCGCGCCGGGTGGTCGGCGCGCGGACCGCCGCCGTGCTGGCGCTGACCATGCGGAAGGCGGTGACGGAGGGGAGCGGCGTCCAGGCCGAGGTGCCGGGCTACGGCGCGGCGGGCAAGACCGGCACCGCCCAGAAGCTCGACCGCGAGACCAAGACCTACAGCCGCACGAGGTTCGTCATGTCGTTCGTGGGCTTTGTCCCCTTCAAGAACCCGCGCCTGGCTCTCCTGGTCGTCATCGACGAGGGGCGCGGCAAGGACGGGGCCTGGGGGGGGTCGGTGGCGGCGCCGGTGTGGCGGCGCATCGCCTGGCAGTCGCTCCGCTATTTGCGGGTCCCCCCGGAGGGGGCCCGGGTGCTGGAGGCCGCCGGCGAGGCCCCTGCGGCCCCAGCCCCCGCCTCCCCGCGGCATTCCTCCCTGGGCGACCGGGTGTTCCT
>JBBTDR010000237.1:0-2845 GCA_038042665.1 Nitrospinota bacterium | reverse complement strand
GACCGAGAGCTTGTCCGTGTAGCTGGTGTAGACCGCGCTCGCCGCGATGATGAGCACGGCGTTGAAGATGTACATGTGGGGGAGGAAGGAGGGCCCCACCTCGGCCAGGAACAGGGTCTCGGAGACGGTCAGGCCGAGGGAGAACTGGACGCCGATGATGAAATAGGAGGCGAAGAACGCGCCGAAGACAGGCAGCTCGCTCGGACGGATGTTGAACAGACGCCTGAGCAGTTCGGCCATGCCGGGTCAGCCATCACGGATGGGGGGGAAGGGATCTCGGCCATCCCCGTTGGATTGGGCCATCTTCGGAGGGGATATTACCTTATCCGCCGCTGGTCTTCCAGGAGTAATAGGCGAGGGCGTCCTCGAGCCAGGCGCGGGTGTCCGCGCGGAAGCGCCCCCAGCGTGTGTTGACGCAATGGGCCCGCACCGGGTCGGCGTTCCCCTCGGCGATGAGGCCGTTCAGGGGCGAGATGTCGAACTCCGCCCGGACGGGCAGGGCCTCGCGCTCCGCGCGGGGGAGGAGCCCCACGAAGCGGCCGAAGGCGTGGAAGGCCCCCCGCAGGCGGAGCGCCAGGGCGTCCGTCCCGCCCACCGCGGCCGCGAGGGGGGCGTGCAGCGGGGCGTAGCGGTTGAACTCCATCCCTCCGTCGGCCCGGTTGGCGATGCTGTCCACCCCGATCACCCCCACGCTCTGGCCGGTAAACTCGAGAGGGAAGAGCCGGGCGTAGATCGACTCCAGCACCGGGCCCGTGCGGCTCATCCGCAGGTGGGCGCGGAGGCTGAAGAGCCCGAAGTCGATCCACGCGCAGAGGAGGGGCTGGTAGCGCACCTCGAAGAGATCCTCGTAGTTCTCGATGGCGCTGGCCAGCCGGCGCTGGGCCTGGGCGAAGGGCTCGGCCGCCGCCCGGAGGTCCGCCATGAGGAGCGGCGGGCAGCGGCGCAGGAGAGCGGCCAGGTGGGCCGCGCGCGCCGCTCCCTTCCGCATGCGGGTCAGGGGGCTGGCCTGGAGATAGGCCTTGGCCGTGGCCGGGCTCGCCGCGAAGCGCTCGGCGACGAAGGCGAGGGCCCGCACGTGGCCGCGGTCGTCGGGGTCGAGGGGGAGGGGCAGGGGATAGGGTCTCGCCGGGGGGACGCCCAGCCGGCCGAGGTCGGGGATGGCGAAACCCTCGGGGAACAAGTCGAGCCGGAAGCCCCCCCGGCCGCCGCCCCCCTCCTGGGGCTTCACGAAGAAGGTCGAGGTTTTCCATCGCCGGGAGAGCCTCGCGGCCTCCTCCAGGATGGCCCGGGCGGAGGCCGCGGGGCCGTCGCCGTCCACCTCGATGGCCGCGTAGCGCGCGGTCAGGCGGCCGCCGTGGCCGTTGCGGTTCTCCTTCACCCCGTTCAGGAGCTCGTAGGTCACCTTCTTGTTCGAGAGGGGCCCCCCGGGCGCCGTGATGGGCCCCGGCACCACGACCACGCCGCGCTCGCCCAGGGCCTCGGCCAGGTGGCTATCGTAGAGGCTGCGCTGGGCCGTCTGGCTCAGCACCAGGGTCTCGCCGGGGGCCCGGGCCACCCGGGCGAGGAGTTCCTCCCGCCGGTTCACCACCCGGACGGGGATGGCCGAGCCGCGCTCGGCCAGCCAGGCGCGGACGACGCGGGCGGTTTCGGCGGTCAGGGGCATCCGGCTGGGGGAGCCGTCGAGGAGGAGTATCTCCGCGGGCAGGCGCCGCCAGCCCTCCCGGCGCAGGCACAGGCCGGCGAAGGCCTCCTCGCGGGCGGCCCAGCCGTTCATCCGCTCGATCAGCGCCTCGGTGAGGTTGCCGGAGGAGGCCTCGAACTCGCGGCTGACCCGCCCGAGCCCCCACCGGCCTCCGCTTGCGTCCGGGGGGAGGCGGTAGAGGGCGGCGTCGCGCCGCAGGGGCGCGCGGGTGGTCGTGTGGACGCGGGCGGCGGCGCGCATGGCAGGGAGCCTCAGGCGATGACGCGCCTGCGCGCCATGATGTGCCGCAGCACCCAGTCGGCGAGCGCTCCGCCCGCGGTCTTCCCGCCGAGGGCGGAGAGGCCGCTGGGGGAGGTGCAGCTGACCAGGACGGCGCCCGTCATGCGCGCGGCCTCGCGGCACAGGGCGGCATCGTTGGCCACCCGGCCGGAGATGAGGATGTCCTCGTTCTCGATCCCCATGTGGCTGCGGATCCAGTGGACGATGAGGGTCGAGCCCAGGGTGTCGCAGGCGCAGATGACGAGCCCCCGGCGGCGGAGCCAGCCCAGCATCCAGGGGTCGGTCGCGGCGGCCACGCTGCCGTCGGCGCAGGGGGAATCGGCGATCTCGGCCACCACGATCTCGCCGTGGAGGGCGGCGTGGTGGAGGAGGAGCCGGGCGCAGCGGCGCAGCTCGCCGCCGGGGATCTCGCAGGTGGTGGCCAGGCCCGCGTCCACGAAGTCCCAGGCCAGGCGCGCGGAGTCGAAGAAGCCCGTGGGCCTTCCGTAGGCGACCCGCATGAGGTCCCGCATCCGGCCGGTGCCGGTGAGCTTGACGTAGGTGACGCGGATGCCCACCGCCCGCAGGGCGAAGGCCACCGAGGCGGCGCAGGTGGTCTTGCCCACGTCCATGTCCGATCCGGTGACCAGGATGAGGGGGATGCCCGGGGTCTGGTCCTCGTCGATGGGGGCGCCCACGGCGGGGATGGAGGAGAGCTCGCGGAGGAGCGCCGGGCGCCCGCCGCGGTCCACCCCGCCCAGGATGCGGAGCTTGACCACGGGCTGCTCGCGGCCGTTGCAGATGCCGGTGACCCCACCCACGTTCAGGAGGTCGAGCTCGCCGCCCGGGGCGCGATCCACCAGGTCGTCGAACGAGGCGCGCGCC
>JBBTDR010000236.1:0-1582 GCA_038042665.1 Nitrospinota bacterium | reverse complement strand
TGAATATGCCGGCCAGTACCGCGTCCGCCCGGGCGACACCCTTTCGGGCATCGCCCAGCAGTTCAGCATCCCCCTCCAGCAGCTCCTTGAGCTGAACGCGGGCCGCGACCCCCGCCGCCTCCAGGCCGGCGCCCTGGTGCGCCTGCCCCAAGCCGCGAAAGACCCCGCCGAGGAGAAGGCCCCCGCCCCGGACCGGGCCGGGACCCACCACGTCGTGGGCCCGGGCGAGAACGTCTGGGCCATCGCCCAGCGCTACGGCGTCTCCCCGGACGACCTCCTCCGCTGGAACAGCCTCTCCACCTCGGCCGTCATCTTCCCCGGCGACCGGCTGAGGGTGCGCCGCTGATCGTCATCTCCCAACCCGTGGTTCAGGCCGCCGTGCCAGGGCCCCTCCGCCTCTCCCCTTGGGCCCTTGCGGGAGATCACAGCCTCGCGGCCGGAGGCCCCGCCCCGCCTTCCTTGACACCCCGCGCCCGGCTCTCCTAAGATCGCGATCGAGAAACGGGATGCACCGCGCCGCTTACCCCTTTTCCGCAACCGGATGAAGCGTACTGTCCGTCCCACGACGGAGCCCAAGCGCATGCGAAGGTGGCCCATCCTTCTTCTTGCCGCGGCCGGGCTGCTCCTCGCCGGAGGATGCGCCGTCCGGCCCAGCGAGCAGGCCTCGCCGGGCGAGCTCATGCTCCTGGGCCAGGAGGACCTCCGGGCGGAGCGCTTCGAGGCCGCCCGCCAGGCCTTCCAGCGCCTGCTGCGCGAGTACCCCGACAGCAACCACCGCCGGGCGGCCCTCCTGAACCTGGCCGACTCCTACTACAAGGGCGAGGAGTACATCGAGGCCCGGGTGCAGTACGCCGAGTACGTCCAGCTCTACCCGGTCAGCCAGGAGACCGCGCGCGCCTACTACTTCCTCGGCATGTCGGACTTCAACCGCATGCTCGAGCCGGACCAGGAGCAGGCCGTCACCCGCGACGCGCTGAAGAGCTTCCACGAGCTCATCCGGCGCTTCCCCCGCTCCGAGTTCGCCGCCCAGGCCAAGGAGAAGGTCCAGACCCTCCGGGAGCGCCTGGCCCGCCACCACCTGGCCATCGCGCGCTTCTACCTCACCAAGGGGGCGCGCGTCTCCGCCATCCCGCGCTTCCAGGAAGTCGTCAAGGAGTACGCCGACCAGCCCGGCCTCCGCGCCGAGGCGATGTTCCACCTCGCCGAGAGCTACCGGATGGAGGAAAGCTACCAGAAGGCGGGCTCTACCTACCGGGACCTGATCAAGGACTATCCGGACAACCCCCTCTCCCAGCGCGCCTACCGACGGCTCCTGGAGCTGACGGGCGCGCGATGACGCGGACCTCCGGCCGCCGCCGCCCCGGCGCCGCCGGGACTCCGCCGGGGGGGGCCATGCCTAGGAAACCGCGCGCCCCCGCCTCCCGTCCCCCGCTGCCCAAGGGGAGCCGGAAGAAGGCCGCTCCTCCGCCTCCCCCCGAGGCCGAGGAGGAGGCTCACCCCGCCGAGGAGCGCGAGGCGGCCCGGGCCGAGCCCTTCCTGGAGGAGGTGGAGCGGGAGGGGGCCCCCCCCCCCCCCCCCCCCA